>URCM01000039.1 GCA_900546355.1 uncultured Bacteroides sp. | reverse complement strand
AAGATGTGTTGAATATTTCCACCCATCCGCTATGCACGCCATAATCGTCCTGAAAATTGTTTTGATTGTCCACCAACACTTCGTTAATGACGATTTTGCTGCCCGTATCCGCTGCGGTACACGAACTGAGTGCTCCCGCCATGGCAGATGCTAAAAATATTCCGGCTATGTATTTATTCATAATAAAACGCATTAAAAGGGTTCATGTTACAGAGGAATATTTCCGTGCTTCTTTGCCGGATTGGTTTGTTTTTTGGTCTGCAATTGTTGCAGGGCGCGGATGATGCGGAAGCGGGTGTTACGCGGTTCTATCACATCATCAATGTAGCCATACTTCGCCGCATTATACGGGTTGGCGAACAGCTTGGTGTATTCGGCTTCCTTTTCCGCCATGAACGCTTTCGGGTCGGCTGCTTCCTTGGCTTCTTTGGCATAGAGCACTTCTACGGCTCCGGCTCCACCCATTACGGCGATTTCGGCAGTAGGCCATGCATAGTTCATGTCGCCACGCAACTGCTTGCAACTCATAACGATGTGCGAACCTCCATACGACTTGCGCAGGGTGACGGTTACTTTAGGCACTGTGGCTTCGCCGTATGCATACAACAGCTTGGCACCGTGCAGGATGACGGCATTGTATTCTTGCCCCGTTCCCGGAAGGAATCCCGGAACATCGACCAACGATACGATAGGAATATTGAAAGCGTCGCAGAAGCGGACGAAACGGGCACCTTTGCGGGAAGAATTGCAGTCTAATACACCTGCCAGGAACTTTGGCTGGTTGGCTACGATACCTACCGACTGTCCGTTGAAGCGGGCGAAACCGATGATGATGTTCTTTGCGAAGTCTGGTTGTACTTCCAGAAACTCGCCGTTGTCAACGATGGCACCGATTACCTCATACATATCATACGGCTTGTTGGGGCTGTCGGGGACGATTTCATTCAGTGAATCTTCCAACCGGTCTATCGGGTCGGTACAATCCATATAAGGTGGTTCTTCAAGGTTGTTTTGCGGAATGTAGCTCAAGAGTTTGCGGATTAAGGCTAACCCTTCTTCTTCGGTAGCGGCGGTAAAGTGGGTCACTCCCGAGCGGGTAGAGTGCACGCTTGCTCCTCCCAGGTTTTCTTGTGTCACGTCTTCACCGGTAACGGTCTTTACTACTTTCGGTCCGGTGAGGAACATATACGAAGTGCCTTCCATCATTAAGGTGAAGTCGGTCAGGGCCGGAGAGTAAACGGCTCCTCCCGCACAGGGACCGAAAATGCCGGAGATTTGCGGAATCACGCCCGATGCCAGGATGTTGCGCTGGAATATCTCGGCATATCCAGCCAGCGCGTTGATACCTTCCTGGATACGTGCGCCGCCCGAGTCGTTCAGTCCGATAACGGGTGCGCCCATCTTCATCGCCATGTCCATCACCTTGCAAATCTTTTGCGACATGGTTTCCGACAAAGAGCCGGCGGATACGGTAAAGTCTTGTGCAAAGACGTATACCAGTCTTCCCTCAATGGTTCCATAGCCTGTTACGACCCCGTCGCCCAAGTATTGCTTTTTCTCCATGCCGAAGTTGGTACAACGGTGTTTTACAAACATATCCATTTCTTCGAAACTGCCTTCGTCAAGTAGCATGGAGATGCGTTCGCGTGCTGTATATTTCCCTTTTGCGTGTTGTTTCTCGATGGCTTTTTCTCCACCTCCCAAGCGGGCTTTGGCACGCAATTCAATCAGTTCTTTTACTTTTTCAAGTTGGTTGCTCATGGTTATTCAAGATTTTATGGATTGAGCATAAAGGCACAACGTTTTTCAATGATTTCCCGTAGTGTCTCCGTGTTCAATGGATATTAATATTAAAGCAGATTACTTTTCACACAATTCTGTCAATACGCCCATGGTCGATTTCGGATGCAGGAAGGCGATTTGCAGGTTTTCCGCGCCTTTACGGGGAGCTTTGTCTATCAGTCGGATACCTGCCCCTTCGGCTTCGGCTAACGCATTGGCTACTCCGTCTTCAACGGCAAAGGCAAGATGATGGATGCCCATGCCCCGTTTTTCGATGAAGCCGGCGATGGTGCTGTCCGGGCTGGTCGGTTCCAATAATTCGATTTTGGTATCTCCGCATTTCAGGAAAGCGGTTTTTACTTTTTGGTCTTCTACAGTCTCTATGTTGTAGCAGGTCAGTCCGAGAACTTTTTCATAATACGGCAGGGCTTCTTCGATGCTTTTTACAGCAATGCCCAAATGTTCGATGTGAGAAATTTTCATAAATGTTGTTTTTTATAGGGTATTAAATACTAAAGTCATTCGTAATAACTGCACAAAGAAAAGAAAAATGTGCGAAATACGAAATATTTCATCGATTTATTTTTAGCGAAAGCAAAGGCGAAAGCAAAGGATACGTGTATAAAATCTGTTTGAAAAACCGTTTTGTCCTTATCGTGTGTGGATTCGGAATGGGCTTTTGAGGCATTTCCCATTCTGTGATGAGGACAACAACGGGCTATCCGGCGAAGGGCAGAAACGAAAAGCCCTCAAGAACCGCCCCAAGCACACACGGAAACGGATACATCAGGACGAGAATGATTTTGTAGAAACCTAAAGCGGTTGCTGAATGTCCGCATTCGGCCAATGCATACCTCCCAAAAATGAATATATACTGCAGGGGCGGTTGAATATATACTTCATCCGCCTCTGAATATATACTTCATCGGCCAAGTAAGTACTACTGTGTTTTTCATACGGTAGGATTGGCAAAGCGCAGACATGCTATCCAGGCATTGTCCCGCTCCATTCAATGCGGCTGCGTCCTTCTCCTTTTTTGACGACGCGGATTTGTACATTAATCCGTTCATCCAGTTCTTCTCGATGGGATATGATGCCGACACGCCGTCCGTTTTGTCCGGCAATCTCCGTCAAGCGTTCCAGGGTAGACATGACAGAGTCGAGGCTTTTTTCATCCAGTGTGCCGAAACCTTCGTCGATAAAAAGGATGTCTACGTTCATGTCGGGACGGTTCAGCGAGGAAAGGGCCAACGATAAAGCCAATGAAATCATAAACCGTTCGCCTCCTGAAAGTACCGTTACGCTGCGCACCTGGTCTTTGTTGTAGCGGTCGAGCACTAAGATGGCGAGCTGTTCGTTTTCTTCGCTGCAGGTCAGTTTGTAGCGGTCGGTGATGCGCGCCAGATAAATGTTGGCGTTGTTGAGCAGCGGACGCAAGATGTACGACTGTACCAATGTGCGGAAGCGGGTTCCGCCGAAACGTGAATTTAACCGGTCCCATTTGGCCAGGTTCTTTTGGGCGGTTTCCAGCCTTGCGGCTATCCGGTTGAATTTGTCCTGGTTGCGTTTGTCTTCTTCCAGCTTGCCGTTCGCTGTAGCCAGGGCGTTTAGCAATTGGTCGCGTGTCTGGGCGAGCCTTGTTTTTTCTTCTTGCAGGGACAGGAGGTCGGGGATGGCTTGTTCTTCGCATACCCCCAGTTTCTCCATTGCTTCGGCTTGTTGCTTTTGTGCGGTGGCGATGGCGTCACGGCGTGAAGTGATACTTGCCTGAAGATGATTGATACGCCGGCGGGCCTCCGTCAGTTCGTTTTCTCTTTCCATCAGGGCGATGAGCGAAGATTCGGTTGTGTCCGATGTCTGGTAATATGCATTCAGGGCGTTTCTGCAATCGGTACAGATATGGGTGCATTCCTTGATGTCTTTGGCGGTTGCGTCTGTCTGGGCGAACAGCCGGGTCCATTCATCGTTTATGTCATGGCAGGCGTATGTCATTGGGGCGACAGGCATTTCCCAGTCGGCATGGAGGCGAAGGATGTGGGTCCGGGTGTTGTCTATTGCGGCTGTTGTCGCCTGCATGGCCAGCAAGCGTTGGGTGGCTGCATCCAGTTCTTTCTTCTGGTGGTTGTATTCGTTGGAGGCAAGTGCCAGTTGTTGTCTGGTTCCGGCAGTGTCGTGTTGCCAGTCGGGCATGAAGCGGGCCAACAGGGTTGTCAGGTCGGAGGCGAGGAGCGAGGAGGTTCGTTCTTCCGCTTCTTTCCGCTCGTTCAGCTGATGCAGCTGTTGTGTGTGTACGTCCAGCGCTTTGTCGGCTTGCACTTTAGCCTTGTCGGCTGTATTTTTGTTTGCGTCCAGCGGTTTTTTCTCTTCCAGTAAGAGATGGATGCGGTGTTGCAACTCTTCGGCTTCCTTTTGCTGTGCCTTGAGTTGACGGATGGTTTCGTCCGTGTTTCCGATAGCCGTGACGACTTGTGGTTTCATGGGTAATGCCGGGTCCATACTTAATTGTATGGCTGTTTGCAGGGCGTTTCTTTTTGCCGTGGCTATTTTCTTTTTCTGTTCGGCAAGCTGTCTTTTTTGTGTCTGTAAGATTCCAGACGCGGTGTTGAGCCTTCTTTGGGCTTCCTCATTCATTTTGTTTGCCAGGTTCAATGCTTCTCCGGTTGCGGCTTTTTCTTTTTCCAGTGGGGTCAATATGGCTTTGAAGTCTTCATCCAGGTGTATGTGCCCGATGCGTTGGCCACATAAGGGGCAGGTGTCTGCTTGTTCGGTTATAAGCCGTTTGCGCAAGGTGACAAGGTGTTCTTCCAGACTCGTCTGCATGGTATGAAGCAGGTTGTTGGCTTTTTCGTCTTTCTCTTTGGCGGAGCGGAAATCTTCTTCCGCTTTTTGGGCTTCTTCGTGCAGGGAGGCCAGGCGCTTTTCCTGTTCGTTGATGTCTTTGTCCAGTCTGGCTGTATCGGCTGTATCAGCTTCGATGGTTTGCAGGGTTTGCAGCAACTGCCTTACCGATACATTGGTTTGGTTGGCTTGTTCCAGCTGTTGGTTGATAGAGGCGGGATTCATGGCTTCACGCTGCTTGCTTAGCGTGTCTATCGCTTGCTGTTTGGCGTTTACTTCGCGGGTGGCTTTCTCAACGGCTTGCCGGCTCTCTTCCGCCGCTGCTTTCAGTGGGCTTGTCTTCTGGTTTCCGGCTTCTATTTGGCTTGCCAGCTTTTGCGTATCTTTTAACAGGTCCTCGTATTGGCGTATTTTCTGAATGATTTCACCACTTCTTCCGTAGGTTTCTTCCTCGTGTTGGTGTGCCGCCATCCACTGGTTTAACTTTTCAATGGCATCCGATTGCAGGCGCATTTCTTGCTTGCGCTGGGCAAGGTCGGCAGAAAGCTGGTTGAACAGGTTGCGGTGAAACGGTTCTTTCGCCAGGGCTTTTTCTCTTTTTTCATTGGCCTCTTTCATTCTTACGTAGGTCTGCCGCTGGACGGTTGTGTTGTCCCATCCGTTTACAAAGGCAGTGTCTGCCCGGTAGCTTTCGCCGTTTGCGGCTTCTTGTAGTTGTTCCAGTGCCTGCCGGGCAGAAGCTTGTTCGTTGCGGCATTTCTCTATGGTGGCGGCCAGCGTAAGCCTTTCTTCGTTTTTCCGGATTTTCGCTTCCAGTTCTTTCTTTTCGGTTTCCAACCGGGCTTCTTCCGTTATGAGTGTTTCTTTTTCTTCTTTCTCTAAGATATGTGCTTTCTCGGTGTCATATTCGGCTTGTATTTGTCCGCAGGTTGCTTTAGCCCGGTCGAAAAGATTCTTGATGGCGGCTCCATATTTCGAAAAACGTTCCGTGTTGGTCAGTTGCTCTAAAATGGCTTCGCGTTCTGTTTTGTTTCCGGTGAGGAATGTGGCGAATTGTCCTTGCGCCAACATGGCCATGCGTCCGAACTGTTCGAAGGTAAGTCCTACTGCTTGCAGGATGATGTTTGCCACTTCTGTTGTGCCTGCTATCCAGTCGGCGTCTCCTTTCTTCACTTCCCATTTGGGCGTACGGTGCTTCAGTAACTTACGTCCACGTTGCATGCCGAGCGAAAGCCGGGCATGATAGTCGATGCCGTCGTTGCCTTCGAATCTTACTTCGCTGTAACATTCATCGCGCTCGGATATGCCCAAACGGGTGTATTGTTCCAAGCTGGCAACCCGTAACGTTTCGCCTTCTGCATTGACATAATCGTTTTTAGTGGAGTTTGCCACGCCCTCTATGCGGGGAGTTTTTTTGTAAAGTGCCATCGCTATGCAGTCTAAAATGACGGTTTTGCCTGCGCCTGTATCTCCGCTGATAAGGAAGAGGGGAGCTGTTTCGCCGCTGATGGCGTCACGCAGTCCGTTTTCGAAATCGATGTCTCCTTTTTCAATGGAAGCGATATTCCGTATATGTAGTTCTTTGATTTTCATGATTCGTAGGGATATGTCTGTTATTGGTTTTTTTTGAGGAGTTAACTCCTTAACTCCTTTACATTAAAGCTGTTCTTTGCCGTCCGTTTGCGTGATGCGTTTTCTTCTTCCGCCATGCGTTTCATTTCCGCTTCTATTTCTGTAAAAGCCTCGCGCACTTCGTCCATGTCGAGTTCGGGATATTGTTGCCGGGTTTTCTCAATAAAGACAAGCGGGTCGGTCATTTGCTGGATTTCCGCCACTTCAAACTTAGGTTTTGGCGTTTCGGCCGTATCGTTTTCTTGGATGCCTGTCCACAGGATTTTCGGGTTGTAGCGCACCTCGCCTTGATAAGGTTCGATGATGGAATAAACCGTTTGGGTAAAGTCGGAGGGAAGCGCTGTCGTCTGGTCTACCTGCAGGCGTATGTATCCGCTGCCTTTTTCTTCGGCAAACCGGCGGATAGCGTTCAAGGCATCTTCGGCATGGGTAAACGAAGTGTTGTCGGAGGGCAAGACATGGAAATGACGCAGTTCGTCAATGCGGAACTGGCGTATGTGTACGTTCCCTCCGTGGCGGTCGATGTCTACGGCACTGATGGTGTGTGGATAAGTTTCGTCGCAGCTTACGTGCAGTGCGCTTCCGGCATAGCGTATGACAGGAGCGGGATAAGTTGTTTCTGTCTCCATGCAGTCGGTTTCGTGGCCGATGGTTTGTGGCTTGTGGATATGCCCCAATGCCAGGTAATCGTATCCCTTGCCCAAGCTGTCGGCTGCTTGTGTGCGGATATTCCCGATCTCCATGTCGTGTCCGGTCAGGTCGCAGCCTGTCACGGTCAGGTGTCCGGTCATGACGACCGGTTTGTTTCCGGTGTTGTCTGCCGTCACATAGTTAAGCAAAGTCTGTATCATGAGGGTGCGTTCGCCTGTCATGTAAGGCAATGCGATGATGTATCCGTTTGTCAGCCTGATTACAAAATGTTCTTGCCATCCGTCCAGCGAGGCGAAGTTGGCGGAAGGCGGTGTGCCAATCAGGTGTACGTTTGCCAATTTCCAGACAGCATTGTGCGACTGGATGCGGGAAGCGGAGTCGTGATTTCCGGCAATGATGACTATATGCATACTGTCGCACGTCTGGTGCAAGCGTACGAAATGGTCGGTGAAAGCCTTCCAGGTAGCGGCGGATGGCTGCTGGATGTCGAACACGTCACCGCTTACAATCAGTGCGTCGGGCTGTTCTTCGCGGCACAGTTGCTCCAGTTGCGAGAAATAATGCGCGTGTTCATCTGTCCGCTCATAGTTTTGGTAGATGATTTGCCCCAGATGCAAATCGGCAGTATGTAGTATTTTCATGGTTCGCTTTTTGATTGTCTTTTTATTTTAGCGGGCAATTTATCAAGAATATTCCGTATGTGCAAGGAAGTGAAAAAGAAAATGCTTATTTTTGTGGTATATCTATAAACGTAGTGTGTATGAAACCCGTAGAACGAAGAAAGTATCCTTATGGCATTCAGGTTTTCTCGATGATTCGCCGAGAGAACTATCTGTATGTCGACAAGACAGAATACGTCTACCGCATGACGCATTCCGATAATAAATACATGTTCTTGAACCGTCCGCGCCGTTTCGGCAAGTCGTTGCTGACCGATACCTTGCATTGCTATTTCGAAGGCCGCAAAGAGTTGTTCCAAGGTCTTGCCATTGAGCGGTTGGAAACGGAATGGACCTCGTATCCGGTGTTGCATTTCGACATGAGTTTGGGAAAACATTTGGCAGAAGATGCCTTAAACCGTTTTTTACATAGTGTTTTGGTGGACAATGAAATCCGCTTGGGGATTATTGCACGCGAAACGCAAGACACGAATATCCGGCTTAAAAACCTGATCATGGATGCTTATAAGAAATTCAATAAAGAAGTGGTTGTATTGATTGACGAATACGACGCTCCGCTATTAGACGTCATGCACGAGGACCAAAATCTTCCTGTGCTCCGCAATGTGATGCGCAATTTCTACAGCCCGCTTAAGGCGTGCGGCCAGTATTTGCGTTACGTCTTTCTGACAGGCATCACTAAGTTCTCCCAGCTTAGCATCTTTAGCGAGTTGAATAACATTCAAAATATCAGCATGATGCCGGAATATGCTGCCATTTGCGGCATCACGGAGGACGAGATGCGTACCCAGATGGATGCTGATATCGCTTTATTGGCTGAACGGTTGGGAACAACCAAAGAAGATGCTTTACGGCAATTGAAAACCTATTACGACGGTTATCATTTTACGTGGCCGTCTCCCGATGTATATAATCCCTTTAGTTTGATGGCTTCGTTCAGCGAAGGCAGGATTAGCTCTTATTGGTTTGGCAGCGGAACCCCGACTTACCTGATAGAGATGCTGAACAAATATCAGGTGATTCCGCAAGAGATAAGTGGACGTAAATGTGAAGCAAGTGATTTCGATGCCCCTACCGAGCGCATGACCGATATAACCCCGCTTTTCTATCAGAGCGGTTATTTGACCATCAAAAATTATTCGGCTTTCTCCGGCCTGTATCTGTTGGACATCCCGAACAAGGAGGTGCGTATCGGACTGATGAAAAGTTTGTTGGTCAACTACGTGCGCCGTCCGGCAGAAGTGAACACCTTGGTAGGTGAGATGGCAGAATGCATTCATTTTGGCGATATGGACGGTGCTTTGCGCCTGATGCAGACGGTGCTTTCCACCGTGCCTTATTGTGAGAACACCCGTTACGAGGGTCACTACCAGCAGATGCTTTACCTGATATTTACGCTGTTGGGCAGCTTTGCGGATGTGGAAGTCCGTACGCCCCGTGGCAGGGTAGACGTGGTGATGCGCACGCACGACACCTTATATATAATTGAGTTGAAGCTCGATAAGGATGCCGATGCGGCGATGCGCCAAATCGACCTGAAGCAGTACCCCGAACGCTTCACCCTCTGTGGGCTTCCGATAGTGAAGGTTGGCATCAACTTCGATAGCGGCCGGCATACGTTGACCGACTGGGTAATCGGGAATTAAGGAATGGTTCCTTAGAATATTTGTATAAAGGCAGAGCCGGCGCGCATCCCTGCGAACCGGCTCTTGGATTACTAATTTAAGTAAAATGTGCGGGGACGCTTCCCCGCGATAGAGATTTATCGTTTTGTATATATTACGGATTGTCTCGTACACAACGAATACGATCGCCTTCATTTTCATTCCCCTGACCCATTGTCAAATTGGAACCGTTATAGAACCAACCGATACGTTTTTGACTAGTAGAATTAGGCAAATTTTTACCTGAAAATTTGAATTCCGTCCTAGACACCGCATTTTCTTCAGGAACATTATCTTCTAGTGCTTCAACGATAGACATTAAATAAAGTTCCCGTAAATTAGGAGCACGCCAAGATCCTGTCTGAGTAAGATAACGACAAGGAGTAAAAGTGTTATCCATAATATCTCGAATATTTATAGCATCAACATAATAGCCATTAACATAAGAATTATTCCTAATCCACTCGTTTGAATAAGTAAATCCCCCCTTATACAATTCACTTTCGCTTTCATCACTTTTATGCGTTCCAAGTTCACCGTATCGTACACGAGGACGGGTAGAACTTTCATCTAAATAAGGCACTGTTATTGAAGAACCATTCGAGGAATAAAGGTCAACAGGAGTACCACTACCTAAATTGCGCATGCATCTATAATGGTTTACATAGTTTATAGGATCTGTTGTAGCACCATCTACTCCCAAATTGCCATCAACTGATATATCATAATCAGTATAAAGTGTTTCACCGTTTTCTCCTCTATATTCTGCCATATTATATTCTGTACCATGACTTTCCGAAACAGATTCTTCCGCCCAATAGATAATAGGGTAATCTCCATAAGTGGTACTTGATGCACAAAATTGTTTCTCAATAATATCCGCCAAATCGTTTCGTTTATTCAAGAATATAGCGTAACTTTGCTTGTGAAAAAACTAAATGAGAAAAGCATGAAAGTAGGATTGTTTATTCCTTGTTACATTAACGCCGTTTATCCCGAAGTGGGAGTGGCTTCGTATAAGCTGCTGAAAAGCTTGGGGGTGGATGTGGACTATCCGCAGGACCAGACTTGCTGCGGACAGCCGATGGCGAACGCGGGATTCGAGAAGGACGCGAAGGAGTTGGCCCGGCACTTCGACAAATTGTTTGAAGGGTATGATTATGTTGTGGGGCCTTCGGCAAGTTGCGTGGTGTTTGTGCGCGACCATTATGGTAATTTGTTGGCAAAAGAGCCTCGCCGGTGTGCCAGCGAAGGGAAGGTCTATGAGATATGCGAATTTATCCACGACGTAGTGAAGCCCGAATCGCTTCCGGCATCGTTCCCGCATAAGGTCAGTATCCAGAACAGTTGTCACGGGGTGCGGCTGATGCACCTTTCATCGCCCAGCGAGCTGAATATACCTTATTATAATAAGTTGCGCGACCTGTTGTCGCTGGTGAAGGACATTGAGATTGTAGAGCCGGAACGTCCGGATGAGTGTTGCGGATTCGGCGGCATGTTTGCCGTAGAAGAGCACGATGTGTCGGGGCGCATGGGGCGTGACAAGGTGCAGCGGCACATCGATACGGGGGCTGAATACATCGCGGGGGCGGACAGTTCGTGCCTGATGCACCAGACAGGCATCATCGAGCGCGACCACCTGCCCATCAAGACCATTCATATTGTTCAAATTTTAGCAGCAGGATTATGAGTACGAAACATTCGAAAGCCGCCGGCGAGTTTCTGAAGAACCGGGACATGGCGGCATGGCACGACGAAACTTTGTGGATGGTTCGTGCCAAACGGGATAAAATGAGCCGGGAGGTTCCCGAGTGGGAACAATTGCGCGACGCGGCATGCGCCCTGAAGATGTACAGTAACAGCCACCTGGACCAGCTGTTGCAGGAGTTCGAGAAGAACGCGCTTGCCAATGGGGCGTATGTATATTGGGCGAAAGACGCCGAAGAGTATTGCAAGATTATCTATAACATCCTTGAAGGCCACCAGGTAAAGCATTTCATCAAGAGCAAATCGATGCTGGCGGAAGAGTGCGGGCTGAACGAATATCTGGAAGAAAAAGGCATCGAGGTGGTGGAGAGTGATTTGGGCGAGCGTATCCTCCAGCTGATGCACAAGCGGCCCAGCCATATCGTGATGCCGGCCATCCACATCAAGAAAGAGGAAATAGGCGAGCTGTTTGTGCGGGAGATGGGCACCGTGCCGGGAAACAACGACCAGACTTACCTGACGCATGCCGCACGGAAGAACCTGCGGCAGAAATTCATTCATGCCGAGGCGGCCATGACGGGTGCCAACTTTGCCGTGGCTTCTACGGGCGAGTGTGTGGTTTGTACCAATGAAGGCAATGCCGATATGGGAACTTCACAACCGAAACTGCAGATTACGGCTTTCGGGCTGGAAAAGATTGTGCCCGACCGTGAAGCGTTGGGCGTATTTACCCGTTTGCTTGCCCGTTCGGGCACGGGTCAGCCTATCACTTCGTATACTTCGCATTACCGCAAGCCCCGGAAGGGAGGAGAATTGCATATTGTGATTGTAGATAACGGCCGCAGCCAGATTCTTGCCGACCCGGAACACGTGAAGACGTTGAATTGCTTGCGTTGCGGAGCTTGTATGAATACGTGTCCGGTGTACCGCCGTTCGGGAGGTTATTCGTATACTTATTTTATTCCCGGCCCTATCGGCATCAACCTGGGCATGCTGAAAGCACCTTTGCATTATTATGATAATGTGTCGGCTTGTTCGCTTTGTTATTCTTGCCAGAACGTGTGTCCGGCCAAGGTAGATTTGGCAGACCAGATTTACCGTTGGCGCCAGAAGCTGGATGGCTTGCACGTGGCGAGCGGCGAAAAGAAACAGATGTCGGGCGGTATGAAGTTCCTGATGGAGCGTCCGGTGCTGTTTAATACGGCTTTAAAGTATGCTCCGGTGGTTAATTCGCTTCCCCGCTGGGTGCTTTATAACGGGCTGAACGACTGGGGCAAGGAGCACGAGATGCCGAAGTTCGCCAAAGAGAGTTTTAACGAAATGTGGAAGAAAGGGAAAATCAAATGAGCAGCAGAGAAGACATATTACAGAACATACGCCGCAATACGCGGGTGCGTTACGAACGTCCCGACCTGACGGAACTGGAACAGAACGCCTTGGCTTATGAGGACAAGGTGGCTCAGTTTTGTGCCATCATGAAGCAGATGGGCGGTGAAGCCGTGGTGCTGACGCCGGAAGATGACTTGAATGAAGTGATAAAGAGCCGCTATCCCGAAGCCCAGCGGATTGCTTCGAATGTAAAAGAAGTGGCGGCGGGCGGAAAGATTCAGTTGGTTGCGTGCGCCACTTTTCATCCCGATGATGTGGCAAGTCCGGCTGAGTTGGACGGAACCGACCTTGCTATCGTGGACGGCCGTATCGGGGTATGCGAGAATGGAGCGGTATGGCTGCAGCAAGATGTAGAGCAGCGTGCCGTTTACTTCATCTCTGAAGCATTGGTTATTTTGCTTGACCGGAAAAATCTGGTCAACAACATGCACGAGGCTTACAAGCGTATCGATACGGGCGAGTATGGATATGGAGTGTTTGTGTCGGGGCCATCGAAAACAGCCGATATCGAGCAGGCTTTGGTGATGGGGGCACATGGCCCGCGCAGTGTGACGGTCGTCCTTTTGTAGTGAATAGTTAATAATGAATAGTTAATAGTGGAAGGCGGCTATGCTTTTTAATCATTCACTATTAACTATTCATTATTAACTATTCATTATTAACTATTCACTGTCAGTCGTTTCCATCTTCTTCCGAAGCGGCGGCCGCCATGGATTTGCGGTGTTTCAGGACCTCGGCGTCAATATAGAATACGGTTTCTTCGGCAAGGTTGTTGATGTGGTCGCCCGCACGTTCCAGTTTGCGGAAGATACCAGCAATTTCCAGGCACAATTTGATGTCTTCGGGATGTTCGTTGGCATATGCGGCCAAAGTGTCGATGGCGTTTTTGTTCAAGATATCCAATGTTTCGTCTTTGTCGAAGATGGATTTGGCAAGACTGATGTCTTGTTTCTGCAATGCATCGTATGTGGTGCTGAGCATGTGTAATACCATGTCGAACATGTCTTCCAGTTGCAGTTCGGCAAACAGGGCTTTGTTTTCCGGTTTCAGGTCGGTGCGGATAACGAAGCGCGCGATGCTGTCGGCATAATCACCGATACGTTCCAGGTTGGTATTGATTTTCAGCATGGCAAGCGCAAAGCGCAAGTCTACGGCCACCGGGTTATAGAGGGCGATAAAGTCTTCGACATCACTGTCGATGCGCAGTTCGAAAGCGTTGACACGTTTTTCACGTAAAATGACTTTATCGGCCAGTTCCATATCGACATTCAATACCGATTTATAGGCGTTGTCCAATTGTTGGTACACCAGTTGCCACATATCGTTTACTTCTGTCTTGATGTTGAGAAGTTCGTTTTCTACAAATTTTACCATGTCTGTATAGTTGATAATTAATAGTTAATAGTGATACACGGATAAGACCGGATTTTGTTTATCCAAAACGTCCGGTGATGTAATTCTGGGTAGCTTCCTTGTCGGGGCTGGTGAAGATTTTCTTCGTTTCGCCGTATTCCACCATTTCGCCCATATAAAAGAAAGCGGTTTTGTTGCTCACACGGGCAGCTTGTTGCATGCTGTGGGTTACGATAACCACCGTGGTCTGCGAACTCAGTTCGCAAATCAGTTCTTCGATTTTCGAAGTCGAGATAGGGTCGAGTGCTGAAGCCGGCTCGTCCATCAGCAATACCGAAGGTTCTACCGCCATGGCACGCGCAATGCACAGACGCTGTTGCTGTCCTCCGGAAAGGTCGTAAGCCGAAGCCTTTAGTTTGTCTTTTACCTCGTTCCACAAAGCGGCACCTTTCAGGGCGGTTTCTACCCGTTCGGTGATGAAGTCTTTGTCTTTGATGCCGTTGACACGCAAACCGTATGCCACATTCTCGAAGATGCTTTTGGGGAACGGGTTGGGGCGTTGGAACACCATGCCCACATTTTTCCGTAAGATGTCTACATTGACCGATGGTTCATAAATGTTTCGTCCGTCAATGATGATTTCTCCTGTCAGCCGGGTTCCCGGAATCAAATCGTTCATGCGGTTGAACAGGCGCAGGAAAGTTGATTTGCCACATCCGGAAGGGCCGATGAAAGCTACTACCTCGTTGTTTGGGATAGTAATATTGATGTTCTTCAGCGCATGGAAGTCGCCATAATAGAAATCTACGTTTTTAGCTTCAATCTTATTCATACAGATGACGATGATGTGTTATTTTGATTTTAATTTATTCTCGAAATATTTGCGGATGTAATTTGCCAGCAGGTTCATGATGAGCACGATGACAATCAGCACGAATGCCGTACCGTATGCGATAGGGGTTTGCGCTTCGATGTCGGTGCCACTGGTGGCGATGACATACAAGTGATAGGGCAGTGCCATACACTGGTCGAAGATGCTTGAGGGCAGTTTCGGCAAGAAGTAAGCGGCACATGTAAAGAGGATAGGGGCGGTTTCGCCCGATACGCGTCCCAATGACAGAATCAGGCCGGTAATGACACGGGGCATCGCCATGGGCAACAATACTTTCCAGATGGTTTGTGCCTTGGTGGCTCCCAACGCGAGGCTTCCCTCCCGATAGCTGTTGGGGATGTCTTTGAATGCCTCTTCGGTCGTACGGATGACAATCGGCAGTGCCAATAGCCCCAAAGTAAGTGAGCCGGCAATGATGCTGTCGCCGAACTCCAGGTAGTTGACAAAGAATGCCATACCGAACAGGCCGAACACGATGGAAGGAATGCCCGCCAAGTTGTTGGTCATGGTGCGGATAAAGTTCACCACTTTGCCTTTCGGCGCGTATTCGTTCATGTAAATGCCACTCATTACCCCGACGGGGAAAGAAAACAGCGCGCTTCCTATCATCAGGTAGCATGTACCTACGATGGCTGGCCAAATGCCTCCCTTGGTCATACCGTCGGTAGGAGCCTGGGTGAGGAAATCCCAGTTGATGACACTGATGCCTTTTACGATGATGAATCCCAGGATATAAAACAGTACAGCGGCAATGAAGTAGCTCAGTATGCGGAAGCAGTTGAACATTCCTTTCTGAATGCCTTTTTTACGCTTCATGTAAGACGGATTGATTTCTACTGCCATAACTTATTTCTTGAATTTATTGCGTGAAGATACGATTTCTACGCAAGAGTTAATAATTAAAGTGATGAAAAAGAGGATGACACCTAATAAAAAGAGTGATTGGTAGTGTGCGCCTCCGGCTGGAGCTTCGCCCAGCTCGGCCGCGATGGTTGCCGGAATGGTGCGTAAAGGTTCCAAGATGCTGTTGGGCATGACCGCGGCATTTCCTGTCACCATCAATACCGCCATCGTTTCGCCAATGGCACGGCCGATACCTAATACGATGCCCGAAGTGATGCCTGAGATAGAGAAAGGAATCACTACTTTATAAATGGTCTGCCACTGGGTAGCTCCCAAAGCCAGGCTGGCTTCGCGCATACTGCGCGGGCAACTGCGCATGGCGTCTTCGCTTACGGTGATGATAGTAGGCAACGCCATGATGGCAAGTACCAGACTACCAGCCAAGCCCGATTCGCCTACAGGCAAGTTGAATGTCTGTTGAAGGAATGGTACGATGACCGCCAGGCCAAAGAAACCGTAGACTACCGAGGGGATGCCGTTCAGCAATTCGATAATCGGTTTCAGGAACTTGCGTGTTTTTTCGTTTGCCACTTCGGCCAGGTAAATCGAAATAGCCAGCCCGAAAGGCAAGGCGATAAGGATGGCAAAGAAACTTACCCAAAGTGTACCGCTAATCAACGGAAGGATGCCGAAGATGGGAGAGGGGGTTGCTGTAGGAAACCATTCATTGCCCGCCAATACATCTTTTACCGGGATGTTCTGGTCTTCTATGTAATGAATATTTTTCTGTCCTTCTATCAGCACATCGGGCACGTATGCCACGATACCCGGTGTCTGGTGAATCTGTTCGGCGATTTTCTCGCCTGCATATTCGTATTCCGCTCCCAATTCTTCTTCTGTGTAATGTTTGTCAAGGTCTTCCAGGCGGAATACGGTAATAGGCATGTCTTCGCCCCCCACTTCTTTCCAGTTGGTGATTTCTTCATCGAAGATGTTCTTGATTTGCTGTGCGCTTAGTTTTTTTACGTCGTTGCCTTCGTTCAGCGCCAAGACATACCCGTCTTCCACGATGGGATTGTTGAAGAGGCCTATTGCTTCTTTAAACAAGAAGCCGATAATCAGCAGGATGACCACGCTGGTGGTAAATCCGCTTATGGTAAGTACATACCGTGCAATTTTATCGATTAATTTTTTCATATCTTGTACCTGTTTGTGGGTTAGCGTGGAATGAAACCTAATTCGAGTGTCTTTTTCTGTCCCTCCGGCGAAGTGGTAAAGTCAAGGAAAGGCATGACATTCTTTTCGTTTTGTTTGTCGTAGTAATAATACAGCGGACGGACAATGGGGTATTCTTTCCGGGTTGCGCTTTCTACCGAAGGATAGACAAAGTGTTTGCCTTGGTCGTAGGATACGGCGACAGCTTTCACATAAGGATTCAGGTAAGCCAACCCGACATAGCCGATGGCTCCTTTGGTTTGGCGTACCGACTGGATAATGGCGCCCGTGGCAGGCATGGAAAGCACGCTGCTCATGTAGTTTTTGTTATGCAAGACGCTTTCTTTGAAAAATTCGTATGTGCCCGACGATGTCTCGCGTGAGTAGACCACGATGCGGGCGTCTTCGCCTCCTACTTCTTTCCAATTGGTGATTTTACCGCGGAAGATGTCCTCCAGTTGTTCACGGGTAAGTTGTTTTACCGGATTCTGTGGGTTGACGATGACCGCCAAAGCATCGTATGCCACGATGTATTCGCAGGGTTCGTGTTTCGACTGTTTCATTTTCATCTTTTCGCTGAACTTGATGCGTCGGGATGCCATCGCCAAGTCGGTTGTTCCGTCGAGCAAAGCCGAGATTCCTACACCGCTGCCTCCTCCGGTTACGGTTACTGTAGCGGAAGGATTTTTTTTCATATACATTTCCGAAAGTTCTTGGGTTAAAGGAAGCACCGTATCACTTCCTTTGATGCGTTGCGCCATCAGCACGTTCGGAAGACACGTGCAGCACGCGAACAGGAAAAAAGAAACATATTTCTTCATACGCCGTTAATATTCAGTTTTTTGATTCTAAAATTTAACGGCTCAAAGGTACAATGATTTTTCCGAAGAAACTGTTACAAAGTTGTTACATCATTGAAGCATTTTGATGAATGTGGCAGAATTGGACGCGGAGGCGCGAAGTGCCCCTTCCGTTCAGTCTTTGAACAGTTGCACTTTGGCACCGAATGAGAATCGGAGGATATCTTTCATCTTCAATGTCTTATTGGTGAACTTGCTGATGAGATATAACTCGCAAGTGTTTATTTCGTAGAATAGTGAAATGTGTTTTACGAGGCTGTTTTTCAGGTTGAAGTTCATCCGTTGTCCGATGAAGATATACGGACGCAGTTTGGTGCTGAAGTTGTAATACCGGTTGGGGTAACGTCCGGGTTCTTTTTTCCAGAACTCTTCGCCTGCGATGGTTGTGACGTACAAACCGCAATAGAATGGTTCCAACGCCCAATGTTCATCGAAGCTCATGCTCCAGGGGATGTAGTTCTGTTTGACGGTAAATGTCATGCGGAACTTATCGGCATATTTGGCAGGCAGGAAGCCTACCAAGAAATCGGTTTCCCACTGTCTTCGTTTTCCGTAGTCCCATCCTACGCCGAAAGACGATACGCCCATGCCTCCGGCGTATTGGAATTTGGCATGTGTAGGGCGCAGTCGTTCCCATCCACTGTATTTCTGGTGTGTGCGTTTGTCCCATCGGCGTTGGGAGGTGAGGTGAAGCGAATCGGCTTCGAAGGCACAAGTGATGTGGGGAAACATCAAAGCCAGTAAGCAAACCCCTATATTAAAAAGGTATTGTCTCATAGTCGTATCCGTTAGAGGTGAATGTGAAGCGCATCAAGGTGCGTTTCTTGATGCTGGGGGCGGTATAATATAAGGTCCCATCGTCGAAGATGTCTTCTACCGCAAGGTTGTGCGTGTGTCCCGCCAGGCAGAATTGCAGTGCGGGGTATTCCTTTATATAATGTTGGAACACGCGGGCTATGTTGTTGTTGAATTGTTCGGTAAAGGGCGCGGCGTGCATGACGGCTATGGTACGGGTGATGCCTTCGGGCAAGCCGTTTGAATCGATCTCCATATAAGCTAAGTCGGGTACAGCTTCGGAGTAGTCGAACTCTAAGGCATTCGTGTTGAGGCATACGAAGTGGGTGTCGCCGGCATTGAACGAGAAGTTGCGTCCGCCGAAAACGGAAAGGAAGACCTCTTCGCCTGTAGCCAGACAGTCGTGGTTGCCCAACAGGCATACGTAAGGGACTTGCAGTTTATTCAGAATGTCGCGTTGCAGTTCAAATTCCAGTTTCATTCCGAAGTCGGAAAGGTCGCCTCCATGGATGACGAAATCAACACCTTTCAACCGGTTGATGGCCGCTACGGCGTCCGCTGTTTCGTCATACCAGCGTTGGGTATCGCTGATGAAGATGAAAGAAAATTCATTTTTCCCTTCCAATGCCGTCTCGATACGTTCGGTATTTTTGTCGTTGATGCCTGTCTCGCCGTCGATGTCCAAATCGTATGGATGGTATTCTATCATTTCACATCCACCCAGCCAACAGGCAGAGAAAAGGGATATGCAACTCATAAAGAGGCTTGTATAAAACTTTTTTCCGGTAATTTTGCGCATAAAATGTGTCTCTTGTACGTATGGGTTGCAAAGTTTGTCATAAAAGGGCAATTGTACAATATTGATTTTTCGGGAATATTGTTCCAATCGTTGTTTTTTTGTCAGCGGACATTTACGAATTTGTAAACTGTATGGCTTGTAAAGGTCTCGTCCGGATGCAACGTCGTTGAGGGGAACTGCGGATTGTTGGGGCTGTCTTGAAAATGACACGTTTCGAAACAGACAGCTGCGCGGAAAGGATAACAAACGCCTTGTTTCCCTCTTACTGTTCCTTTCAGCCCGTTGCCTGTATAGATATGGATGGCTGGTTCGGTGGTATAGATTTCCATTTTCCTTCCACTTGCTTTATCGTATATCCATGCGGCGGGCCGGGTGTCATCTCCCGGATGGTTCAACGCCCAGGCATGGTCGTATCCGTTTACGATTTTCAGTTGTCCGTAATCATCGTCAATATGGCCGGACAACGGATGAGGCTTTCTGAAGTCGAGCGGGGTAGGGGCTACGGGCCACAATTCTCCCGTGACGCATTTGTTCTGGTCGTATGCACTGAAGTAATCGGCATCGACCCACATTGTCTGGTTTTCTACACTTTGGCTTAGGTTGCCCGATATATTAAAAAAGGAGTGGTTGCACAGGTTGAGTACGGTTGGCTTGTCGGTCGTTGCTTCGTAGCGTATATCCAAGGCATTGTCTTCGGTTATGGTATACGTGACAAAGAGGTTCAGATTGCCGGGAAATCCGTTCTCTCCATCGGGTGAAAGGTAATTCAGGGTGATGGAAGAAGGAGTGCTTTGCGTAACTTTCCACATCCGTGCCCCGAAGTTGGGATTTCCTCCATGAGCGGTATGTCCTAACGAGTGGTTGGCCTGAAGATGATAAGTCTTTCCGTCCAATGTATATTGTGCGTTCAGGATGCGGCCGATATACCTGCCTACAGTAGCTCCGTAGTTTTGCGACTGGCTGATGTAGTCCTCGATATTGGAAAAACCGCATACTACGTCTTCCAGTTTTCCGTTCTTGTCAGGTACCATCAGCGACACTACGCGTGCGCCGTAATTGGTGATGCACGCTTCCATGCCTTTCGAGTTGGTTATCTTGTATAAGCGTGTTTTTTGTCCTTCAGCCTTTTGTTGGAAAGCCTTGGGCTGTAAGCCCGATGAAGTGACAAGCCGCTGGTTGCCGCATGCGGTTGCAAGTAGCAGCAGTCCGATGCTTATGACAGGGAATAGATGTGTGAGTCTCATATACAATATGCTAAACTGTTTGAGTACAAAGATACGTTTTTTCTTCCAATCCTCTGCTTTGAAAATCACTATTTTTAGGTATTTCTTGTTTCAGGGCTTTGTCATTACTTTGTATCGTTAAATCAAAAAATGAAAGAAGACATGAAAAAAACAGGAGTTTTTTATGGTTCCACCACCGGAACTACGGAATCGGTAGCCGCTCAGATAGCGGAAAAATTGGGAATTGCCCCGGCAGACGTACATGATGTGAGTAAGATGACAGCCGATATGGTAAATGATTACGAGGCTTTGATTTTAGGAACATCCACGTGGGGTGACGGGGAGTTGCAGGACGATTGGTACGATGGCATCAAGGTTCTGAAAGACATGGACCTGAAAGGGAAAACTGTCGCATTGTTCGGATGCGGTGATTCGGAGTCGTATGGCGATACTTTCTGCGACGGCATGGGCGTGCTTTATGAAGATTTGAAAGATAGCGGATGCCGTTTCGTGGGGGCTGTTTCTGATAGTGACTATGCGTACAGTTCTTCGATTTCGGTTATCGACGGCCGATTTGTGGGGCTTGCCATTGACGATGTAAACGAAAGCGATAAGACGGACGAACGCATCGCGGCCTGGACCGATATGCTGAAATCTGATTTGGCATAATTCATTGTCTGTCGGCTGGCAGGTGATATCCGTTTCCCGGATTATTGCCTGCTGGCCGGAAGACTGCCAGTTCTCATTATTCACTCCCATTTTTCAACCACCAATTATACACATCAACTGATTATGGAATTGAATCCTGCCGACATCAAAGTGTTTTTGAACCACATTTACGAATTCAAGAAAGGAGTACGCCGCATGGTGTTGTATACAACCAACAAAAAGTACGAGGCTTTTGCGGTCAAGCGTTTGGAAAAACAACACATTAAGTTTATCGTGCAACCGGTTGACGACGAACGCATCAACTTGTTTTTCGGTTGTGACGAATGTATCGATGCCATTCGCCTGTTGGTCGACCGTCCGTTGAACAGGCTGACACCGGAAGAGGATTTTATTTTGGGAGCGATGTTGGGATATGACATCTGTATGCAGTGCAGGCGGTATTGCGACCGGAAAGCGCGCCATTTGGCTTCTTGAATGTGTCTGCGTATCGTTTCTCTTCATTTGCTGCCGGTTTGTGTAACACGTCCGGTCGCGATGCCCGGCACGACCGTGCGTGTGCCGCATCACGGCTTGCCGTATGGCGTGATACGGGCGGTCGTGTCGGAGCACTGGTGTGAAGGCTGTGCTTTCTTTTCCTGAAAAAGGCAATTTGTGCTTGAAATCTGTGCGTGGATTGAGAAACTGTTTTGAATTTATCATACGAAAACGAATACATCAAGCCAAGAAAAACTTTTTGTAGAAATTCAGAACAGTTTCTGAATCTTTTCATTAGTTTTGCAGCGTTATTAATCAAAACAAGTGATGGAAGAGACAATCGCAAAAAATGTATATGTAGGTGGAAGCCGAAAGAACAGCCTGATAAACCAGAAGATGATATGCCGCATTTTAGGTTTTTTGTTGTTTATTGAGGGAGTGATGTTGCTGGTAGGTTCGGCGGTTTCCTTGTATTATCATGAGTCCGATTATATTTATTTTATTTATTCTACACTGATAACGGTAGGGGCAGGAAGTCTTTTGGTCTTCTTGGGAAGGAAAGCCGAAAATAAGCTTTCCCGGCGTGACGGATATTGCATCGTTGCCTTTACATGGATATTATTTTCAGTTTTCGGAATGCTTCCTTTTTATATCAGCGGGGCAATACCTTCGATACCCGATGCTTTCTTCGAGATTGTTTCCGGATTTACTACGACAGGAGCCACGATTCTTGACAATATCGAGTCGCTTTCGCATGGCATCCTGTTCTGGCGTTGTTTCTCGCACTGGATAGGCGGTTTGGGAATTGTGTTCTTCACCATAGCCGTGTTGCCGATATTCGGTGTGGGGAATCAGGTGCTTTTCTCTGCCGAGGCTACGGGAGTGACGCACGACAAGATTCATCCTAAAGTGAGCATCATGGCGAAATGGTTGTGGACGGTGTACCTGATATTGACCGTTTCGGAAACCTTGCTGTTGGTTTGGGGAGGCATGGGATGGTTTGATGCCATTTGCCATTCGTTCTCTACGACGGCCACGGGTGGTTTTTCCACCAAGCAGTCGAGTGTGGCTTATTGGAATTCGCCTTTCATCGAGTATGTCATCGCTATCTTTATGATGCTTTCCTCGCTAAACTTTTCATTGTATTTCATGTGCTTGAAAGGGAAGTTCCGCCATCTGCTGAAAGACGATGAAGTGAAGGGCTTTCTGATTTCTGTATTTACGGTGACTTTATTCATCACCGTTGCGCTTATCATCAATAACCATTATGATGTGGAGAAAGCTTTCCGAAAGGCGCTTTTCCAAGTTGTTACGGTGCATAGTTCTACCGGTTTTACCACAGATGATTACAATTTCTGGCCTCCATTCACATGGATGCTTATCATGTATGCTACAATCGTAGGCGGTTGTACCGGTTCTACCAGTGGCGGCATTAAAGTGATGCGCTTGCTCATCCTTTTGCGTAATGCGAAGAACGAATTGGCACGTCTTATTCATCCGCGTGCTGTATTTCCGGTAAAAATAAATCGCCAGACAGTCGACCCGTTGACTATTTCAGCGGTAACGACTTTTACGTTATTATTCTTGATATGCGGTTTTGTAGGTTGGGTTCTTTTGATGATGATGGGAGTGGAACTGACCGATGCGTTTGGTGTGGTTTATTCCAGTATGGGTAATGCCGGTGTGGCGTTGGGCCATTACGGGCCTGCGTTTTCATGGAGTGGGCTTCCGGATGGAGCGAAGTGGGTTTTATCCTTCCTGATGCTGCTGGGACGTTTGGAACTGTACGCTATCTTGCTGATGTTTGTTCCCAGTTTCTGGCACAACCGTTGATTTTGAAAACTTAATATAGAAGCCTTATGAAGATATTGATAGTGGAAGACGACCAAGACTTGCGGGAAATCACTACCCGTTCGTTGGAGAAGGAGCGTTACGTAGTGTCACAGGCTCCTGATTACCGTACCGCCTTACAGAAGGTAGAAGATTATGATTACGACTGCATTTTGCTGGATATCATGTTGCCCGATGGGAACGGACTGGATTTGCTGAAAGAACTTCAGGCGTTGGGCAAGCGGACCAATGTCATCATCCTTTCGGCGAAAGATTCGCTGGAAGACAAGGTGGCGGGACTTGATTTGGGTGCTGACGATTATCTGCCTAAACCTTATCATTTGGCAGAACTTCATGCCCGGCTGAAAAGCTTGTTCCGCCGTAGCCAGCGTGAAGGAGAACATAAGATACAGTTGGGGAATATCGAATTGTTTCCCGACCAGTTTCGTGTGCTGATAGCGGGAAAGCAAGTTGAACTGAACCGCAAAGAATACGACATCCTGTATTATTTCATGTCGCGTCCGGGCAGGTTGGTAAATAAGAACACGCTTGCCGAGTCGGTGTGGGGCGACCACATCGACCAAGTAGATAATTTCGACTTTATCTATGCTCAAATCAAGAACCTGAGAAAACGATTGAAAGACGCTGGTGCTACTCCCGAGCTGAAAGCAGTGTATGGATTCGGCTATAAATTTGTAGTAGAATGAAACTGTTTCATCTGGTCTTGTGGCGTTTGTCGTTGGCGTTAGTCGTTATTCTCACGTTATGGGCCTGTTTCTTCTATATGGCTATTATGGAGGAGGTGAACGATGAAGTAGACGATTCGCTCGAAGATTACTCCGAGCAGCTTATCGTGCGTGCCTTGCAGGGAGAGGAGATGCCAGTGTCGAGCAACGGGTCGAACAATCAGTATTATCTGTACGAGGTAAGTAAAGAATATGCCGCCGCTTATCCCCAAATCACGTATCGGGACGAAATGGTGTATATCACCGAGAAGAAAGAAAAAGAGCCGGCACGGGTATTGATTACCATATTCCGCGCCGCGGAAGACCGTTACATGGAACTGGTGGTTTATACTCCTACTATCGAGAAGATAGATTTGAAACGTGCTATCTTGGGTTGGATTGTTTTTTTGTATGTGCTGTTGCTGTTGATGATACTGCTGGTTACCGTGTGGGTTTATCGGCGCAACATGAAGCCTTTGTATCATTTGTTGAGCTGGCTGGACCGTTATCGGCTGGGGCATCCTAACGAACCGCTGGACAATCGGACCAGAATAACGGAATTCCATCACCTGAACGAGGCGGTGGCAGACTTTGCGGGGCGTAATGAAAAGCTGTTCGAACAGCAGAAACTTTTCATTGGGAACGCTTCCCATGAGATGCAGACGCCGCTTGCCATTTGTTGCAACCGTATCGAGATGCTGATGGAAGACGAAACTTTAACGGAGCGTCAATTAGAGGAATTGGCCAAAACGCACCATACTTTAGAGAACCTGACCCGGATGAATCGTTCGTTGTTGTTGCTGTGCAAGATAGAGAACGGCCAGTATATGGATAAACAGACGGTTTGTTTGAACGACTTGCTGGCACGTTACATCGATGATTACCAGGAAGTGTACGCTTATCGCGGGATTCGTCTGGAAATGTATATGGAAACACCGTTCTGCGTGGAAATGAACGAGTCGCTGGCGTCAGTCCTGGTGACCAATCTGTTGAAGAACGCTTTTGTGCACAATGTGGACGGCGGGCTGATTCGGATAGAAACGGCGGCAGACTGGTTGCGTATCAGTAATACGGGTGACACACCGTTGGACGGAGTGCGTATCTTTGAGCGTTTTTATCAAGGTGCCAAGAAAGAAGGGTCTACAGGACTTGGATTGGCGTTGGTGGATACTATCTGCAAGACGAACCATTTGTCCATCCGATATTTTTATGAAAACGGGCAACATTGTTTTGAGATTTCAAAATCTTTTCAGATTCCTTCTTCATCTTTGTGACAGAAACAAATGATTGATGTTATTAACTCTTAAAAAGCAAATTAATATGAAGAAGTGGATTTTAATGTTAGTGTGTGCGTTAGGTGTTCAGATGACGGCGTTGGCAGATAACGACAAACCTATCCAAATCGGACAGTTGCCTACAAAGGCGCAAACGTTTATCACGACTTATTTCAAGAACCACAAGGTTGCGTTAGCGAAGATGGAGTCGGGATTATTCTACAAGTCGTATGATGTAATCTTTACGAACGGTGAAAAGTTGGAGTTCGATAAGTCGGGTGATTGGACTGAGATACAGTGTAAGATGTCGGAGGTGCCGGTGCAGGCTGTACCTGCCGAAATTCGTTCGTATGTATCGTCTACTTATCCCGATACAAAGATTATTCAGATAGAACGCGATGGAAAAGAATACGACGTGAAGCTTTCGAACCGCTGGGAGATTACGTTCAACAATAAGTTCCAAGTTATCGACATAGATGATTAATCTGGTTTGGAAGTCTATATCCTAAAATCCGCAAGCAATCTCAATGGCAATCTCAATTGCAGTAAAGAGCTTG
>URCM01000038.1 GCA_900546355.1 uncultured Bacteroides sp. | reverse complement strand
TGCCTCAAAAACTCATCCCAAATCATCGCACGATAAATTCAAAACAGCTTCTTAGAAGTTAACAGATAACTTATGGTATTAAATTACATTTGGATTGCTTTTTTCGTGCTGGCTTTTATTGTAGCTACAATACGGCTGGTATGCTTTGGTGATGCGGAGGTATTCCCCGACATCATCAACTCTACCTTTGCTTCTTCCAAGTCGGCTTTCGAGATTTCCCTCGGGCTGACCGGTGTGCTGGCGCTTTGGATGGGTATCATGCGCATCGGTGAACAAGGCGGAGTTATCGCCCTCTTCTCGCGTGTGCTCAGCCCGTTGTTCTCCAAGCTCTTCCCCGATATTCCCAAAGGGCATCCCGTAACAGGAAGCATTTTCATGAACATGGCGGCTAATATGCTGGGATTGGACAATGCCGCCACCCCCCTCGGACTCAAGGCGATGGAAGGCTTGCAGGAACTGAACCCGAAGAAAGACACCGCCACCAATCCGATGATTATGTTTCTGGTGATTAACACCTCCGGGCTGACCCTGATACCTATCAGCATCATGGTCTACCGTGCCCAGCTGGGGGCGGCACAACCCACCGATGTATTCGTACCGATACTCATCGCCACCTTTATTTCCACCCTTGCCGGCATTATCGCCGTGGCTCTTTACCAGCGCATCAACCTCTTGAACCGTACGATTCTCTTGTTTCTGGGAGGGGCTACCCTGTTCATTGCAGGCATCATCTGGTTCTTCAGCACCTTGTCGCAAGACCAAATCGACCTCTACTCTACCACCTTCGCCAACGTATTCCTGTTCGTGATTATCATCGGTTTCATCCTGGCGGGCATCCGCAAGAAAATCAATGTGTACGATGCGTTTATCGAAGGAGCGAAAGAAGGGTTTACTACCGCCGTGCGCATCATTCCGTACCTGGTGGCGATATTGGTGGCTATCGGTGTGTTCCGTGCTTCGGGGTGTATGGATTACCTGACGCAAGGCATCGCCTCGTTGGTAGAGATGTGCGGATTGGATAGCGATTTCGTAGGTGCGCTTCCTACGGCTCTGATGAAACCGTTGAGCGGAAGCGGGGCGCGCGGATTGATGGTGGATGCCATGAGCACCTACGGAGCGGACTCGTTCGTAGGACGGTTGGCATGTATCTTCCAAGGCTCTACCGACACCACGTTCTATATCCTTGCGGTGTATTTCGGAAGTGTGGGCGTAGCCAAGACCCGTCATGCCGTACCTTGCGGCTTGCTTGCCGACTTTGCAGGCATCCTTGCCGCAATATTCGTTTGCTATTTATTCTTCTAATTTTAGGAACACAGAGACACGGAGACACAGAGAATTTTTCATTTACATCTTTATTTTCTCAAATAAAAAACTCCGTGACTCTGTGTCTCTGTGTTCAATATAAAAACCATAAGAACAACTATGATTACGTATCAGACCGAAGGGGTGGAAATGCCCCACATCAAGAAAAGAGAAACGACGGAATGGGTGAAAGCCGTCGCCCAAACGTATGGGAAGAAGGTGGGAGAAATAGCCTACATCTTCTGTTCCGATGAAAAGATATTGGAGGTGAACCGCCAATACCTGCAACACGATTATTACACCGACATCATCACCTTCGACTATACCGAAGGAAACCGCATCGCGGGCGACCTCTTCATCAGCCTCGACACGGTGCGCACCAATGCCGAACAGTTCGGAGCCACGTATGACACCGAGCTGCACCGGGTCATCATCCACGGCATCCTGCACCTGTGCGGCATCAACGACAAGGGTCCGGGCGAGCGCGAAATCATGGAGCAAGCCGAGAACAAGGCACTCGCCCTGCTGGCGGAGATGGAAAGATGAAACTCACCACAATATAGTAGAACAAAATTGGTTCGCGAAAAATAGAATGGAACACAGAGACACGAAGGCACAGAGTTCTATTTTTTGAGAGAACAAAGTTCACGTAGAAAAGATTTGGTTCGGCGTTCTTTGTCCTTTCTCTATTTATTTCTCCGTGGCTCTGTGCCTCTGTGTTCATCTTTTAATCACACACCACTCTTAATGGAACGCAGAGACACAAAGGCACAGAGTTCTATTTTTTGAGAGGACAAAGCCCACGTAGAAAAGATTTGGTTCGGCGTTCTTTGTCCTTTCTCTATTTATTTCTCCGTGGCTCTGTGCCTCTGTGTTCATCTTTTAATCACACACCACTCTTAATGGAACGCAGAGATGCAAAAACGCAGAGAGTGGTGTTTATACAAACGCATAGAGCCATGTCCACCTATGCAATTAATCAACTCTCCAGTCCTATGCAGTCAGGACCGCAATCCTAACACATCAGGACTGCAGTCCTTGCATATATAGGACTGCAGTCCTTGCCTATTAGGATTTAGGGAGGACTGGCATCCGAAGGACCGAGCAACTATATGCATCGGGCGACGCAAGTAAATCTCTTTCTCTTTTTCCCTTATTCCATAGCTTAACCCGCCTTTTTTTCGTATTTTTGTGCCGTATATTAAAACGAAAAGACGAATGGATTTTAACTACGACGTGATTGTAATCGGGGCGGGACATGCCGGATGCGAAGCTGCGGCGGCATCAGCCAACCTTGGCTCGAAGACCTGCCTCATTACGATGGATATGAACAAGATTGCACAGATGAGTTGCAACCCTGCCGTGGGCGGGATTGCCAAAGGGCAAATCGTGCGCGAGATTGACGCGCTGGGTGGCTATATGGGCATCGTGACCGACCGCACCGCTATCCAGTTCCGGATGCTTAACCGCTCGAAGGGACCGGCCATGTGGAGCCCCCGCGCCCAGTGCGACCGGGCGAAGTTCATCTGGACCTGGCGCGAGATACTGGAAAACATCCCCAACCTGCATATCTGGCAAGACACAGTAGAAGAACTGCTCGTGGAAGACGGAGAAGTGAAAGGTGTGGTCACCTGCTGGGGTGTCACCTTCCACGCACGGTGTGTCATCCTCACCGCAGGCACGTTCCTGAACGGACTGATGCACATCGGACGCAAGATGCTTGCCGGAGGACGATGCGCCGAGCCTGCTTCGTATCACCTGACCGAGTCTATCACCCGCCACGGCATTACCGCCGGACGGATGAAAACAGGTACGCCCGTACGCATTGATGCACGAAGCGTAGACTTCTCGCTCATGGAAACGCAGGACGGAGAAAACGATTTCCATAGTTTCTCGTTCCTAAGCGAACCGCGCCACTTGAAGCAATTGCAATGCTGGACGTGCTATACGAACGAGGAAGTGCACGCCGTATTGCGGAGCGGACTTGCCGACTCCCCGCTCTACAACGGGCAAATCCAAAGCATCGGGCCGCGTTATTGCCCCAGCATCGAGACCAAAATCGTGACCTTCCCCGACAAGCCGCAACACCAGTTGTTCCTGGAACCCGAAGGCGAAACCACCCAAGAGCTTTACCTGAACGGCTTCTCGTCTTCGCTCCCGATGGACATCCAGTTTGCCGCCTTACGTAAGATTCCATGTTTCCGAAACGTGGTGGCTTACCGTCCGGGCTATGCCATCGAATACGATTATTTCGACCCTACCCAGCTCAAGCATACGCTGGAATCGAAAATCGTAAAGAACCTGTTCTTCGCCGGACAGGTGAACGGCACCACCGGATATGAAGAGGCAGGCGGGCAAGGCATCATAGCCGGCATCAACGCACACCAGAACTGCACCGGAGGCGAGCCTTTCGTATTGGGACGCGACGAAGCCTACATCGGCGTGCTGATAGACGACCTCGTGACGAAAGGAGTGGACGAGCCTTACCGTATGTTCACTTCGCGTGCCGAATACCGCATCCTGCTCCGTCAGGACGATGCAGATATGCGCCTCACCGAACGGTCTTACCACCTCGGGCTGGCCAGCCGCGAGCGCTACGATATGCTTTGCCGCAAGCGGGAAATGATACAGCACCTGGTAGACTTTGCCAAGACCTACTCCATCAAAGCCGATAAGATAAACGACACGCTGGAAAGTCTGGGCACCGCCCGGCTGGCCCACGGATGCAAGCTAATCGACCTGCTGAGCCGCCCGCAAATCACCATCGGGAATATCGCGCCACACATCCCCGCCTTCCAGGCCGAACTGGACAAAGTGACCGACCGGAAAGAGGAAACCCTCGAAGCCGCCGAAGTGCTCATCAAGTACCACGGCTACATCGACCGCGAGCGGATGATAGCCGACAAGATACACCGGCTGGAAAGCATCAAGATAAAAGGACGCTTCGACTATGCCAACCTGAACTCGCTTTCTACCGAAGCCCGGCAGAAGCTCATCAAGATAGACCCCGAAACGCTGGCACAAGCAAGCCGCATCCCCGGTATCTCGCCCAGCGACATCAACGTGCTTCTTGTCTTGTTGGGCAGATAAAAGCCGATGTTTCACGTGAAACAACAAGTTTAAGAAACAATCATAAAACACTGGATATGAATAAGGAAACATTACGAAAAAATTTGAGAGAAATCCCCGATTTCCCGAAACCGGGAATCTTGTTCTACGACGTGACCACGCTCTTCAAAAATGCCGAGTGCCTGCAGGGACTCATCGACGAGCTGTACGAGATGTACAAAGACAAAGGCATCACCAAAGTGGTAGGCATCGAGTCGAGAGGCTTCATCTTAGGCGGAGCACTTGCCGCACGCCTTGGCGCCGGATTCGTCATGGCACGCAAGCCGGGCAAGCTCCCTGCCGAAGTGCTGGAAGAAACCTACGCCAAAGAGTATGGCACCGACACCATCCAAATCCATAAGGATTCCATCAACGAAGACGATGTGGTCTTATTGCACGATGACCTGCTCGCCACAGGAGGAACGATGGCGGCCACACACCGTTTGGTAAAACAAAGCGGAGCGAAGCAGACCTACATCAACTTTGTCATCGAACTGGTAGGATTGAACGGACGGAAAGCTTTCCCCGAAGATGTGGAAGTCACTACCCTCTTGCAATTATAAGACTTCCCTTTTACTCCAAAGGACACAGAGGCACACAGATGAATCAAAAGCTTAAAGTAAAAACCTGTGTTCCTCTGTGTCCTTTGTGATGAGACAAGCCATCAACAACAAACCACTTAGCGTATGGAAGAATTGAAGACCAACGAATACTTGCGGGGAATCGTAATGAACCTGCCAACCAGTCCGGGCATTTACCAATACCTGAACGCGGAAGGAACCATCATCTATGTAGGAAAAGCGAAGAACCTGAAACGACGTGTCTACTCCTATTTCTCAAGAGAGCACCAATCGGCAAAGACCCGCATCCTGGTAAGCAAGATAGCCGACATCCGCTACATTGTAGTGAATACGGAAGAAGACGCGCTGCTGCTTGAAAACAACCTCATCAAGAAATACAAGCCCCGTTATAACGTCTTGCTGAAAGACGACAAGAGTTATCCTTCCATTTGCGTGAGCAACGAATACTTCCCGCGCGTATTCAAGACACGGAAGATTGTGCGTGACGGTTCCACCTACTTCGGTCCCTACACGCATTTCCCCTCGATGCAAGCCATGCTTGACCTCATCAAGAAACTCTACCCGCTACGCACCTGCCACCTGGTGCTCACACCCGAAAACATCCAGGCAAACAAATTCCGTGTCTGCCTGGAGTACCACATCAAGAACTGCAAAGGTCCCTGCATCGGTGCCCAGTCGCACGAGGAATACATGGCGAACATCGCTTCCATCAAGGAACTGCTGAAAGGAAACACGCAAAAGGTGAGCCAAGGAATGATGGACACCATGATGAGACTTGCCAGCGAAATGCGTTTCGAAGAAGCCCAACTCATCAAAGAGAAATACGAACTCATCGAAAGCTACCGGTCAAAGAGCGAAGTGGTCAGTTCGGTGCTGCACAACATCGATGTCTTTTCCATCGAAGACGACGAGCAATCCGCCTACATCAACTATCTGCACATCACCAACGGGTGTATCAACCAAGCCTTCACGTTCGAATACAAGAAACGATTGGAAGAAACGAAAGAAGAACTGCTGGAGATGGGCATCGTGGAAATGCGCGAACGCTACAAAAGCCAATCGAAAGAAATCATCGTGCCCTTCGAACTGGACTTGGGAATGGAAGGCGTGACCTTTACCATTCCCCAACGGGGCGACAAAAAGCACCTGCTGGAACTTTCCATCCTCAACGTAAAGCAATACAAGATAGACCGGCTGAAGCAAGCCGAAAAATTGAATCCCGAACAACGCAGTGTCCGTCTTTTAAAAGAGATACAAGAGCAACTCCACATGGAGAAAATGCCCTTGCATATCGAATGTTTCGACAACTCGAACATCCAAGGCTCGGATGCCGTAGCGGCTTGCGTCGTGTTCAAGAAAGGACGTCCTTGCAAGAAAGAGTACCGCAAATACAACATCAAGACAGTAGTAGGCCCCGATGATTACGCTTCGATGCAAGAAGTGGTGCGCCGCCGCTATTCACGCATCTTGGATGAGCAAGGTGAACTGCCCGACCTGATACTGACCGATGGAGGAAAGGGACAAATGGAAGTGGTGCGGGAAGTCATCGAAGACGAACTGCACCTGCATATTCCTATTGCGGGACTTGCCAAAGACAATCGCCACCGCACTTCGGAAATCCTCTTCGGTTTTCCGCCCATGAATATCGGTATCAAGCAAGGCACTCCCCTTTTCCATTTATTGGAAAACATACAGGACGAAGTGCACCGTTTCGCCATTACCTTCCATCGCGATAAGCGAAGCAAACGCCAAGTGGCATCGGCTTTGGATGACATCAAAGGCGTCGGAGAAAAGCGCAAGACCGAATTGCTGAGGAAATTCCGAAGCGTAAAGCGCATCCGGGAGGCTTCGATAGAAGAACTTGCCGAAGTGGTTGGGGAATCTGTAGCGCAAAGCATCAAGGAAGCATTAGGGAATTGAGGCTCTCATCGAGAAACGCAATTTAGCGTAGGGTATGATTCATCACCTTCCATCTACACGAATTGCGTTTCTCATTTTCATTCAACCGATAACACAATCCGTCTGTAAACGGTCAATTGAGGTATGCCGGTATCGGTCACTTCCAATATCAGATGAATCGTTTTGCCCGACGCATCCTGAGGTAGCGTCAGGCGGCATATTGATTCCGATGCTTTTTCTACCGTAACGTTTCCTTTGTATGTACTTGGTTCTGCATAGACCGACCAGCCATAAGTCAAACTGTCTCCATCTACATCCGATGAAGCAGAAGCGTCAAAGCGTAATGTATCCCCGGCTTTAACATCCATATAAATACACTGAATCGATTGATCTCCATTTACCACCGCCTTGGGGTGATGATTGGCATCCTCAAACCGATCAGTTGCAGTCCATTGCATCCGTGCGGCAAAATCATTCCATAAATGTTGCCGCCATTTATTGATGCTACCAACACCTTCCGGCGCACTGGCATACATATAATAAGGGTCATATTGCGTTTCGTCTTTCCCGCTTTTTTCAATGAAATCCATGCCTCGTATGCCGCTTTTCTTCTCTTTCGCAAAGCGTCCTCCCCAGCCTCCATAATCCAGGCTATCGGGCACATTCAATCCGTTGGCATAGACATAAAGGAAAGAAGGACTATCTCCTTCGAATACCCAAATCCGATTGGGATAATGTTTACCCAACGGCTTACACGACTGAATATGTTTTTTTATCCATTCATCAGATTGTTGCCAGCCATACACTTCCTTGTTACGGATATACACTATTTGAGGGAAATTACGGGTTATCCACGCTCCCGCATCATCCTGTCCCAACACATCATAAATACGGATTTTATCCGCAAACTTTTCAAAAGCCGCTTCACTTCGGGTATGTTTTACCTTCCATATCGCTTGGGCTATGGTATTCACGCCACCCCATGCGACAATCCAGACAGGACGTTCATCACCTTCCTTATCTACTGAAGCCAGAATCAAGTCTGAACCAGGAGAATCCTTTCCTTCTCCTACTCCATCCATATTCGACACCGCTTGCCCCCGCTTGATAATCGAACGCAGATAAGCTAAATCCGGATAACCTTCGGCGTGTTTCTTCAAACGTCGTAAAACCTCTCCAAAATTCTCAACGACCTTTCGGATACTATCCGTCTTATCCGGATCGGTCATCCAGACCTGAGAACTGATTAAACCTTCCAAGTCGAAAACATTCGAACATACCAATAGGTGAATCATCGATTGTACGTCATCAGGATCGGTTCCGCCCAAGTCGGTTGTCACAATCAATCGATTCTTCCCGGCTGAATCCAATGGCTGGGCAATGCTGCATTGAATTGTCAACAACATGCATACTCCCATCAACAAATGCCTTATACGCATAACACTACAAATTAAGTTAAACAATAATTAATACAAATCCTACCCCACAAAGGTACGAGTTCTTTCCAATTTTACACCATTATTTAAAGGATAATCACTATCTTTGCGGAAACAAGTGTACAGGTATGAGAACAGTAATCCAACGAGTAAGCCATGCATCGGTCACTATTGACGGAACATGCAAATCGGCAATCAAAGAAGGCTTCCTTGTCCTGCTGGGCATCGAGGAAGCCGATACACAGGAAGACGCAGACTGGCTCTGCAAAAAGATTGTCAACCTGCGAGTGTTCGATGACGAAAACGGCGTAATGAACAAATCCATACTGGAAATAGGTGGAGAGATTTTGGTGATAAGCCAGTTCACCTTGATGGCTTCGACCAAGAAAGGCAACCGCCCATCGTACATCCGTGCGGCCAAACACGAGACCGCTATTCCGCTCTACGAATATTTCTGCAACGAACTGAGCATTGCCTTGGGGAAACAAGTAGGCACCGGCGAATTCGGAGCGGACATGAAAGTGGAATTGTTAAACAACGGCCCCGTAACGATTTGTATGGACACGAAAAATAAAGAATGAATATCATGACCATCGAAGAAGCACAACAGACCGTAGACCGCTGGATAAAGACATACGGCGTACGCTATTTCAGCGAACTGACCAACATGGCGGTACTGACCGAGGAAGTAGGCGAACTGGCACGTATCATGGCACGCACCTATGGCGACCAATCTTTCAAGGCGGGAGAAAAACATGACTTGGGAGATGAAATGGCCGATGTACTTTGGGTACTGCTCTGCCTTGCCAACCAAACGGGCGTAAACCTGACCGAAGCCTTCCGGAAAAACCTGGAAAAGAAAACCAACCGTGACAAAGAAAGACATCTGAACAATCCTAAACTGAAAACAATATGAGCAACCACGAAGAATTTGAAAGCGAACTCTTCCAGAATATGGAAATGGAGGACAAAGAGAACCTAAGCCAGTCCAACAAATACGACATGGCATTGGGGAAATACAACACCGCACTAAAAGACGATGAGATTGCTGCAAAAACCAAACATCTTCTTGATAAATACGCGGCAGAGAACAACACACTTGATGTAAAGAAATTCCTCTTCAACTGCATCGACCTTACTACACTGAAATGCACCGATAGCGAAGAGAGCGTGATGGAATTCACCAAGCGGGTCAATGCATTCGATGACGAGCATCCCGACCTGAAAAACGTTGCCGCCATCTGCGTCTATCCCAATATGGCGGAAATCGTACACGATACGTTGGAAGCCGACCGTGTAAAGATAGCGTGTGTATCGGGAGGATTCCCCTCTTCACAGACATTCACCGAAGTGAAAGTGGCGGAAACAGCCATGGCACTCCATGCCGGAGCCGATGAAATCGACATCGTGATTCCGGTAGGCAAATTCCTTTCAGGCGACTATGAAGGCATGTGCGACGAGATTCAGGAACTAAAAGACGTATGTGGTGAAAAGCACCTGAAAGTTATCTTGGAAACAGGCGCGTTAGGCTCTGCCGAGAATATCAAAAAAGCGTCCATCCTCGCCATGTATTCGGGAGCCGACTTCATCAAGACTTCTACCGGGAAAGAGAAGCCTGCCGCTACGCCCGAAGCTGCCTACGTGATGTGCCAAGCCATTAAAGAATACTTCTTGGAAACAGGGCGTAAAGTGGGTTTCAAACCTGCCGGAGGTATCAACACCGTACAAGATGCCGTGAACTATTATACCATCGTAAAAGAACTGTTAGGCAAAGAGTGGCTTAACAATGAATCATTCCGTCTCGGAACCAGCCGTCTTGCCAACCTGCTCCTCTCGGACATCTTAGGCGAAGAAACAAAATTTTTCTAAACAACGAATCGTTGATAGCCGATAATGGGTAATAAATGACAACCTTGTTCTTCATTGCCCGTTATCAACTATTAACCGTTAACTTTCCAACTATGAACACAAAAAAACTTTTATCAGCAATCGTATGCTTCCTTTTACCTTTCATGGTATTCGCCAACCCTATCAAAGGACTCTTGGAACGAATCGAACCGGGAGCATCTAAGAAATTCATCATCCAACTCCAGAAAAACGCAGATACCGACTTCTTCGAATTGGACCAAAAAGGAAACAAGATTGTGGTGCGCGGAAATACGTACGTCAATATTGCCACCGGACTGAACTGGTATCTGAAATACTATGCCGGCATCCAACTCACATGGAATAACATGCAGGCAGACCTGCCCGATACTTTACCCGCAGTCCCCCACCCTGAACGACACGAGACCAACCTCGGTTTACGTTACGACTTCAACTATTGCACCTATTCGTATACCATGGCTTTTTGGGACTGGGCACGTTGGGAACAGGAAATAGACTGGATGGCCTTGCACGGCATCAACCTGCCGCTTGCCGCAGTAGGGCAAGAGTGCGTATGGCGCAACATGCTTGCCAAACTGGGCTATTCCAAAGAAGAAACCAACCGGTTCATTGCCGGTCCTGCATTCCTTGCCTGGTGGGCGATGAACAACCTGGAAGGCTGGGGAGGTCCGAATCCGGACAGCTGGTACGAACAACAGGAAGCCTTGCAGAAGAAAATCCTGAAGCGGATGAAAGAATACGGTATCGAACCGGTATTGCCCGGCTATTCGGGCATGGTGCCACACGATGCCAACAAGAAACTGGGACTGAATGTAACCGAACCCGAACTATGGAACGGATTTACCCGCCCGGCATTCTTAATGCCTACCGATGAAAGATTCGCCGAAATAGCGGCCCTTTATTACGAGGAGCAAGAAAAACTTTTCGGCAAAGCCAACTACTACTCGATGGATCCTTTCCACGAATTGGAAAATGCAGGAGAAGTAGACTTCGATGCAGCCGGCAAAGCTGTAATGGATGCAATGAAGAAAGTCAACCCGAAAGCCGTATGGGTAGTACAGGGATGGACCGAGAACCCGCGTCCGGAAATGATGAAGAACTTGAAGAATGGAGATTTGCTCATCCTTGACCTTTTCAGTGAATGCCGTCCGATGTGGGGAATCCCTTCCATCTGGAAACGGGAGAAAGGCTATGAACAACACGACTGGCTGTTCTGCATGCTGGAAAACTTCGGTGCCAACGTAGGACTCCACGGACGTATGGATCAATTGCTGAACAATTTCTACCTGACCAAGAATAATCCACTTGCCGCTCACTTGAAAGGTATCGGGCTGACCATGGAAGGAAGCGAAAACAATCCGGTGATGTTCGAGCTGATGTGCGAATTGCCGTGGCGTCCCGAGAAAATCACCAAGGAAAGCTGGCTGAAAGAATACTTGGCTGCCCGCTATGGAGCAAAAGACGAAAAGATAGAACAGGCATGGATGATTCTTGCCAACGGCATTTATAACTGCCCCTTCGGAAACAACCAGCAAGGGCCTCACGAATCCATCTTCTGCGGACGTCCGAGCATGAACAATTTCCAAGTATCGAGCTGGTCGAAGATGGAGAATTACTACGACCCCACTTCTACCGAAGAAGCCGCACGTCTCATGCTGGAAGTAGCCGACAAATACCGAGGCAACAACAATTTTGAATACGACTTGGTAGACATCGTGCGTCAGGCACTTGCCGACCGTGGACGTATCGTCTACAATCAGGCTATTGCCGACTTCAAGAGTTTCGACAAGCGCAGCTATGCACGCCATTCGAAAGAATTCCTCAACCTTTTACTGGCACAAGACAAACTGCTGGCTACACGCAGCGAGTTCCGCGTAGGCAAATGGATTAACCAGGCACGTAGTTTGGGAAACACACCCGAAGAAAAAGACCTGTACGAATGGAATGCCCGTGTGCAAATCACAACGTGGGGCAACCGGGAATGTGCCGATAAAGGCGGCTTACGCGACTATGCCCACAAAGAATGGAACGGCATCCTAAAAGACTTCTATTACAAGCGCTGGGCTGCATGGTGGGAAATGCTGCAAGGCGTACTGGACGGTGGAGAAATGAAAGACATCGACTGGTATGCCATGGAAGAGCCTTGGACCTTGCAACATAATCCGTACAAAACTGAAGCAGAAGGCGACTGCATCGATACCGCCCGCAAAGCAATGTCGCTTCTCACCACAGATTACACAGATTAATATTAGCTTATATGATAAAATTCACCACAGAGTACACAGAGTACACAGAGGAAATATTTTAAAGCCTCTGTGTACTCTGTGGTGAAATGTCACATATACTCACAACCATTCAATATGAAACAACGGCTTCTCTCTCTCGATGTCCTGCGCGGCATCACCGTCTTCGGCATGATTGTGGTCAACAATGCCGGAGGGGAATATTCGTATGATTCCTTGCGGCATTCCGTATGGAACGGACTGACACCGTGCGACCTCGTATTCCCTTTCTTTCTTTTTATCATGGGAATTTCTACATACATCGCACTACGCAAATTCCAGTTCCAACCCTCTCCTGCCGTTATCCGGAAAATTATACGACGTACCTTCCTTATCTTTCTTATCGGCTGGGGCATCTATTGGTTTGAGTTTGCTTGCGAAGGTGACTTTTTCCCTTTCTCCCACATCCGCATCTTAGGCGTTCTTCCGCGTATAGCCTTATGCTACGGCATTGTGTCGCTACTCGCGCTCTATATCCGTCCGAAAGGACTGGCGTGGATAGCAGGTATCCTATTGTTGGGCTATGCCCTCCTGCTCCATTGGGGTAACGGTTACGCAATGGATTCTACCAATATCCTTGCCATTTGGGATACAAATATTTTAGGCTACGAACATTTATACCATAAAAGTCCGGTCGACCCCGAAGGACTGACCAGCACACTCTCTGCCATTGCTCATACAATTATCGGTTTTTTGTGCGGCAGACTGATTATGGAAACACAAGACTTGGGACAGAAGATAATCAAGCTCTTTGTTACCGGCTTCCTGCTGGCAGCCATCGGCTTCCTACTGGTGGAATGGCTCCCGCTGAACAAGCGTATATGGTCACCCAGCTACGCCCTTGCCACTTGCGGAATGGCAGCAATGCTTCAAGCTACCTTACTCTATTTCATCGACGCACAAGGGAAAAAACAATGGTGCCGTATATTCGAAGCATTCGGGGTAAACCCACTCTTCCTCTATGTATTGAGCGAACTTACCGCTGTCGTATTAAATGTATCCGAATGCAAACCTGTGATTTACAACATCATACACAATCTAATAAGCAATCCTTACGTTGCCTCTGCCGTCTATTCCCTACTCTTTGTAAGCGTAATGGGAGCTATCGGCTATCCGCTTTACAAGAAAAAGATATATATTAAAATTTAAAACAACAGCCCCCTCCCAACCTCCTCCCCCCCCCGAAGGGGAGGCTTAAAATCCACAGACTATTCTCAAGTCCCCTCCTTAGGAGGGGATTTAGGGGAGGCTTGAGGAGGTTTGGTGGGAGCTTTTTTTCAAAGCCTATGAAACGATTCAATCCCAAAAGCCTTTGGACATTGCTGCTGTTCACCGCCTTTCTGCCTTCCTGCCAAACGGAGAAAGACAAGCAGGAAACGTTGCAGCAATGTATTGACACCCGCACGGGAACAGCTGCCAGCATCACACAAACTGCCGGCATGTTCGGAAAGCATACCGAAGAATACGGACAGACATTGCCTGCCGTGCTCGAACCGAACGGCATGAATTTCTGGACACCGCAGACGCAAGACACCGAACAGAAGTGCATCGCTCCTTATTATTACCGCGACTCCCTGTTTCAAGGCTTCCGCAACTCGCACTGGATTGTAGGAGGCTGTACGCAGGATTATGGTTCGATGACCCTTGCGGCACTGAGCGGCACGCTGCGCTGCACTTCCGAAAAGAGAGGTACACGCTTCTCGCACCACGACGAGCAGGCAACCCCTTCCTACTATGCCGTCACTCTGCCCGATGAACAACTGAAGGCAGAAATGACCGGACGCTCACGTGCCGCCATTTTCCGTTTCACCTACCAGAAAGAGGGTAACGCCTACTTAGTGGTTAACCCCAATAGCGATGAGGGCGAAGGCTACATCGAAATTGATACACTGAACAAGCGTATCTATGGCTACAATCCTGTACACCGCATCTATCAAGGTTGGGGCGAACCGGCAGGGTATAGTGGGCATTTCGTTGTAGAATACCAAAAGGAACTTACCGGTTTCGGCACCTTCCGGAAAGATAGCATTTTCCCCAGCCAAACAAGTATCCGTTCGGGGCAAGGCATCGGACTGTATATCCGGTTCCGGGTAAACTCCGATGAAAAAGTATTGGTGAAAGCCGCCTCATCGTTTACTGATAAGGACGGGGCACTGAAAAACCTGGCCGCTGAAATCCCGCACTGGGATTTCGACCAAACCCATAAAGAACTGACCAACATTTGGGAACAATACTTGGCAAGCGTCAAGATAAAAACGAACGATGAACTTGCCCGGCGGAAATTCTATACAGCACTCTACCACACCTCTTTCCTGCCCCGCACGTTTAATGACATAGACGGACGCTATCCTTCCTTTTCCACGGGCGAACCTATTCGTCAGTTGGCAAAAGACGAAACCTATTACGAAGATTTCAGTATGTGGGATACCTACCGCGCCTTGCATCCGCTCATTAACCTCCTCCACCCCACCCGTGGCGGACAGATGATGCAGTCGTTGGTACATAAATATGAAGAGGGGGGCTGGCTTCCTATCTTCCCCTGCTGGAACAGCTATACGGCAGCGATGATAGGTGACCACTGCATTGCAGCCCTTGGAGACGCCTGCGTGAAAGGCATCCGCAATTTCGATGTGCAGAAAGCCTACGAAGGGATGCGCCGCAATGCTTTTGAAAGCCCTGCCACGCACGAAGAATACGTCAACGGAATGGGCCGCCGCGCTCTGCAGTCGTACCTCCAGTATGGCTACATTCCACTGGAAGACAGTGTGCCCGATGCTTTCCATGTCCGCGAACAAGTATCGCGTACGTTGGAATACGCTTACGATGATTTTGTCCTTGCCCAAGTGGCGAAACGCTTAGGCAAGACAGAGGATTATGAGACTCTGATGCGCCGTGCGCAAAACTACCGCAACGTCATCGACCCCCGTACCGGATATGCGCAAGGACGGCATGCCGACGGCACTTTCCTGAATGAAAACAACGCTTTCGGATTCGCCAAGTTCATCACTGAAGGTGCCCCTTGCCATTATACATGGTACGTTCCTCACGATCCTTATGGACTAATGGAATGCATGGGCGGGCAAGAACAGTACATTGCCAAGCTTGACTCGATGTTCAGCCAGAACCGTTATTGGCACGGCAACGAACCTTGCCACCAAGTGGCTTTCCTGTTCAACTACTCCGGCCAGCCGTGGAAAACCCAGCGGGCAGTACGCCACATCATGCAGACCGAATACCTTGATGCACCCGGCGGCCTTTCGGGCAACGATGATGCCGGACAGATGTCAGCATGGTACGTCTTTGCCGCCCTCGGCTTCTATCCCGTCTGCCCCGGCACGCCCTACTACGTGTTGGCAAGCCCCTCGTTCCAAGAAGCCGCACTGACCTTGGAGAACGGAAATACATTCCGCCTCCTGGCACCCGAAGCCTCTGCTGAGAACATCTACATCCAACGCGTCACCCTCGACGGCAAGCCCTATACCAAGAACTACATCAGTCACGAAGACATCCTTCGGGGCGGCACGATGCTGTTCGAAATGGGTCCGGAACCGAATCCCGATTGGGGGAACAAGCCGGAAGACTGCCCGCCACACATAAATTGATAGAATGATGTATTTAATAAAACCACAAACCTATTTATGTAACATGAAAACAACAAGAATCTTATTTTTGCTGCTAAGCATCTGCCTCTTGGGGGCATGCCAGCCACAAGCTACCAAAGTGTACAACATCCTGGACTACGGAGCCACGGGCGATGGCACCACCGACGATGCCCCAGCCCTGCAACGCGCCATTGACGCCTGCTCGGAGGCAGGAGGCGGCACGGTGCTCGTCCCTGCCGGACATACTTTCCTGTGCAGCCCCTTCCGGCTGGCTTCTTACGTTAACCTCCACCTCGAACCCAATTCATGCCTGCTGGCAAACCCCGACGAAAGCATCTATACCGAGAGTGCATTTGGCGAGAACCGGGGCGAAGGCATGATGTGGATTAGCGGAAAAGACTTGAAGAATGTCTCCATCACCGGTACGGGAACCATTGATGGCAATGGTGTGGCGTTTATGGGCAAGGAATTGGAAGACTCGTACGAGTTGAAACCTGTGACCGATTTCGACCCACGTCCGCACGTTCTGACGCTGACCAACATCGAAAAGCTGGTTATCCGCGACATCACCATCCGTAGCAGTGCTTATTGGACCGTACATCTCATCGGCTGCCGTGACGCTTCGATTGACGGCATCAGCATCCTGAACAACCTGAAAATACGCAATGGCGACGGTATCGATGTAGACCACTCGAAAGACGTACGTATCTCGAACTGCTTCATTGAGTCGGGTGATGACTGCATCTGCCTGAAGAACCGTCGCGAGTTTGAGCAATACGGAAGTTGTGAGGACGTTGTAGTGAGCAATTGTACGATGACTTCACGCTCATGTGCCATCAAGATAGGTTCGGAAAACATGGACAGCATCAACCGTGCTCTTCACCAACTGCATCATCAAAGACAGCAACCGGGGCATCGGTATCCAGAACCGCGACGAAGGCACAGTAACCAACGTAGTGTTCTCGAACATGATAGTAGATTGCCGTTTCTTCTCCGACGTGTGGTGGGGAAAGGCTGAAGCCATCTACGTCACTTCTTACCCCCGCGCCGTGGGCAACCACAAGGATGCCGGTTGGCGTTTCCCGAAGGGGGCAACGAAAGGCGCATGCGGCGAGGTGAGCCACATCTACTTCCATAATATCCGCTGTACGAGCGAAAACGGGGCATTTGTAGGCGGCGACACACCCGAAAAGGTAAACCACATCTACTTCGACCAAGTGTCGCTCTCGCTGCAAAAAAAGACCGCTTACGAGGGTGGTATCTACGACAAGCGTCCGTGCGACGGCGAAGGCTTCGTGCGTGGCAACACGTACGGTTTCTTTATTGATACCGCATCCGATATTCAAATAAAGTCCTGCAACATAGAATGGAGCACCCCCCGTCCCGACCATGCGGCAGACAATGTGAAAACGGTCAATGCCACGGGAGTGAAGGTGATGCCGTAAGGTTTGAAACACATATTCCTTTTGCAATCTTTGTTCAAGTGTAGAAAAAATGTATATTTGCACATATACATATAACTCCCTGATTTATGGAAAAGAACCAATACATACGATTTGACTGGGCGATGAAGCGTCTGCTGCGCAACAAAGCCAATTTCGGCGTGTTAGAAGGACTGCTGACAACACTTCTGAACGAACCGATTAAAATAAAGCGGCTGTTAGAAAGCGAGAGCAATCAGGACTCTGAAGACGACAAACAGAACCGCGTAGACCTTTTGGCAGAAAATGACAAAGACGAACTGTTTATCATCGAAGTGCAAAACAACTCCGAGTATGCCTATTTTCAACGGATGTTATTCGGCACTTCCAAACTTGTCACAGAATACATCAACCGCGGGGAAGGTTACCAAAATATCCGCAAGATATACAGCGTAAACATTGTCTACTTTAATTTAGGCAACGGAACGGATGTGGTATACCACGGCAAGACAGAATTCCGGGGCATACACAACGGTGAGCTATTAAACCTCAGCCCCTTCCAACAGCAGAAATTTCAAGTGGACGAGGTAAGCGACCTTTATCCGGAGTATTATATTTTAAAGGTAAACGACTTCGATAAATGGTCGAAAGTACCGTTGGAGCAATGGATTTATTTCCTCAACACAGGCAATATTCCGGCAGACGCCACCGCTCCGGGACTCGAAGAGGCACGCGAAAAATTACGCCTGGAACAGATGAGTAAAGCCGAACTTAAAGCCTATTACCACCATTTGGACAATGTCGTAATATTGCGTGACAACATCATTACCGCCCGTGGCGAAGGACGGCTGGAGGGCCGTGCTGAAGGAAGAGAAGAAGGAAGGAAAGAAGGAAGGGAAGAAGGAAGGGAAGAAGGCAGGAAAGAAGAACGCTTTGAAAATGCCCGGAATTTTAAGAAACTGGGTGTCCCGATAGAAATCATCTCACAAGCAACCGGACTGACTGCTGACGAAATTGCTGCCTTATAAACCTTTCCTTTTTAAAAACACGAATGCCCGTATTGGCAATCACAAACGCTTACATCAGCAAATGTAAACGCTTGTATCAGCCAATACGGGCGTCTGCATAAAGAAGCAATAAAAGAGGCGGTGCATGATGTACCGCCTCTTTTTATTGAAAAAACATATCAAAATTCAGCCTACGGCTGTTTGTCCTTTTTACTCGGTAAACCAACGCGGGTCGCCGATGCCGTTCAAATCATCCAGCAAGAGCGTGAAGTCGCCGTTTTCCGGATCGGTAAACACTTCCACAGAAGTCGCTTCAGGCGAAGTCACATCTACATCGAAGTCATTGCTGCTGAACACGCCATCGGTAGTCTTGAAAGAGTTGACAACCGTAACCGTACCATCGGTACGGATGCCTCGTCCCGGAGTCAGACCGAAGAGAGTATTTTCTACGTTGACATTCGTGCTGTTTCCATTCGCATCTACCAGGTAACGGCTGGCGTTGTTCGGTGCATTATAGAAGGTCACTCCGTTGAAATTCACTTCTGACAAGGCACATTTGCCTGCCTGGATAAAGTTATGCCCTACATTGCTAAACGTAGAATTTGTTACGTTGATAGCGCCAATGGTATACGCTGCGTTGTCCACACGGAACACGGCATAGCCACCTGAACCGATGTTGGTAACCACACAATTGTCAATCGTGATAGCGTTGAAAGTCACAGCATCCGAAGCCTGCAGACGTACGATGCTTCTGTTCATGTTATCTATCATACAGTTAGTCAGCGTAAAGTCGCCGATAGCGGCACCGTTGCTTTCATTTACCAGATACTGGCAGCCGTCGTCTACAATCGTCACTCCTTCGAAACGGATATATCCGTGCGTACCTCCGATTTCAAGCGACTTCTGGAAACTCAGCACAGGACGTTCGCCCGGTAATGCAAAGAACGTAACAGACATGCCTTCAGGTATTGCCAGCCCAGTCGCTTCGCCTGTCTCCTCATCTACTCCATGTACCTCCATCGCAGCACCGCCCGGAATACCCAGCGTCAGGCTGTAGCTTGATGCGCCTCCGGCAGCGGCTTGCGCCTGTGCGGCGAGGTCGTCAATCAGCACTTGGTCAATCAGCGTAACGCCTTCTTCCAGCGAGATCTTCAAGTCAGCGTCAGGCATCGGCGGTGTAGTGGTAGCACCGATTTCGCCACGCTTCGTCGTTCCATTATAGACAACAAACCAATATTCGGTCTGCGATTCCAGCCCGCTGATGGTGCATGCGCTTGCCGCGCGGTCGTCTGCTGTTATCTGATAGGTTTGAAGAGCCGGTTCACCGGCATCGAAAGCCTCTTCAGAAGCGTACACGTCAATATGTGTAACCTCGGCATCAGCCAGCCAAGTCAGGCGTACCGTGCTTTCGGTCAAGTCTGCCGATGCCACAGAATTGAAAATCTGTTCACCATCGGTTTCAAACGAACGGCGGTCCCCATCTTCAAAATAACTCCACAATGAAGGAGACGTACCATTATTCGAGAAAGCTTTCATACGGAGAAAATAAGTAGTTTCACCGGTCAGCCCTTCCAGGATGTAAGGCGATTCGCGTACCGTATCAATCCGGGAACCTTGATGATAGTCTTCTTGATAAAGACTGTCTGTACTCAGTTCCAGGATGTAATAATCCACGCTTGAAAGACGGTCGAAAGTTACTTCGGCTGTAGTTGCCATAGCCGAAACCTGTATGTCCTGTGCCCCGAACAGACGGTTATAGCTGCTGTCGGTGCCCCAGTCATTGTCATCCACGCAGGCGGTCATTCCTGCAGAAAGAAGACCTGCCATGAATAGATATTTATAGTTGGTTTTCATATTCATATCATTTTTAAATTGGAGATTAATTAAATCCGTAAGAGTTCTTCAAGTGCCCGTTAGAATCGTTGATAGTCGTGGTATGAATAGGCCACACGTGACGGTTAACCACCGGTCCGGCAGCACCTTGGAAACCAGCATATTTATCGTAGCTGATAAGGCCGCTGCTGATGTAATTGAGCGCATCGTACGTGCTGTTGTCATCAGGAATCACCCCGTCTTTCTTCACATTGCCCCAGAAGCTGACGCTCTTATAATCGTTGGTACTCTCCGGTTCTTCATACCAGCATACACTGGAATAGTCTACCAGATACCAAGGGTCGGCACCTGCACTTTCCTTATAATACAGGTCTGCCACATACTCATCATTTTCAATGGCGTGTTTGTAAGAATCAAGCATTTCCACGGTCTTATCTATCAGCAATCCCCAGCGGATAAGGTCGTACTTACGTACAGCTTCACCTGCCAACTCCCAAGCACGTTCATCCACGATAGCGTCGAAGAACGACTCCTTACTTCCGGCTGCCTGGGCTACGTATTGTGAAACCTTTTCGGCATTCCCGTTAAAGGCACGGCTGCGCACTTCCGCCAGAGCTTCCATAGCCGACTTACCACATGTCCCGCTACCGTTAGGCCCGTAAAGTTCGTTTACCACTTCGGCATACATCAGCAATACGTCAGAATAACGCATCACTACCCAGTTGATGCCATAACCGGTCTTTGTACTTACAGCAGCATTTTGGGCACGCCACTCTTCCGTCATCTTACGTACATCCCATTTTGCCACATAAATGCCGAAAGGAGCATTCGTAAAGGTCTGCGTAGCAGTCACATCACGCAATTCGTACGGTGCACAAGTTATGTCACGGCGCACATCTTCCGGATCGAACGACATAAAGAAAGGAGCAGTCAGCTTCACTTTTCCTGATGAATTGCTGAAGCCAAACGGGCTACCCGCCGTATTGATACGCACACCTGCCGTATACCCCATCTCACCTGAATAATTCAGTCCGTGTGCCACTTCGAAGATGTTCTCGTAATACGTCTGGTCCAGTGTCAACTGGTTGATACGATACCATTCATCTTCATAACTGGGATTCAACTGGTGTCTGCCACTGGTGATGATGGCATCCAAGCAATTCAAGGCAAGTTCATACAGTTCGCGGCGTTTCTCATCACCCGGGCGCATTGTCGGATAAGTAGGGTCACTGTATCCCAACTGGCCTTCACGCTTCTCGCTCAGGTTTACATAACCTTCTTTGGGTGTCTCACGGATGGCATAACCGGCTTCAGCCAATGCGATGCGGGCAGCCAGTCCGTATGCGAAACCTTTGGTACAATGCTCAGAAGTATAACCTGCCTCTCCTACCCACGGCAACAATTCGGCAGCTTCCTGCAAATCCACCAGCAAAGAATCCATGATGACATCACGGTCTGTCTTTTCCAAATAAAGATTGGAACCGTCACTTTTGGTGGATTCCATCTTCATGGGCACATCGCCGTAATGCTTGATTAAGTCGAAATACACCATGGCACGCAAGGTAAGCGCTTCACCCAAATAGTAGCGCATGTTTTCATTTTCACGGATTTCGGAACCGCGTATGCCCTCGATAACCAAATTGGCATTCTCGATAATCTCGAACATTTCGCTCCAGTTATTTGCCAAGCGGTTCCAATTGGGAGCATTGTAGCTGCAAAGACCGCGTTCGGAATCTGCCGTAGTAGTTTCTTGCGTCAAGGCATCTACCAGTTCAATGTCGCTGTTGGTAGAAAAGTTCAACGGAATACGGCATCCGTAAGTGTGGTCTAACACAAGTCCGGCATATACTTTGTTCAAAGCTTGTTGGGTATATCCTTCCGTATTGTATACCGTTTCGGGAAACATTTCAGAAGGAGACGTCTGGTCCAAAAAGTCGGAGCAAGATGTCAATGTTGTGGCAAAGGCCAAGCCTGCCAGTGCCCATGTCTTATATATATTTTTCATATTTCAATCCTTTTTTCAGGTTTTTAGAATGTAACGTTGATACCTCCAACAATAGAGAAGCTCTTGGGATAAGCCGCATAATCCACACCCGGAGTCATCGGAGTGCTGGTACAGCAATCCACTTCAGGGTCTACTCCCGAATAACCTGTAAAGCAGAACAAGTTATATCCTGTAGCATAGATGCGTACATTTTGCATCAGCATCTTCTGGCTCCATGCTTTCGGCAAGGTATAACCGATAGAAACGGTCTGCAAGCGCAAGAAAGACGCATCTTCCACATCCCAGCTGGTAAGGGGACGTCCGGTTACGGTAGCCGGGTTATAAATAGACTTTCCGCTGTTCACGCCATTGATATAGTCATAATAAGCCTGTTCGCCATGAGCGGCAATGTAGTCATTGGCAAAATTACGGTTCATCATATTTTCGCCTGTAACGGGGTCTACGCGCGACCAACGGTTGGCCATTGTAAAGTTATTGTTCACATTATAGTGTTGGCGTGAGCCTTCATAATAACTTGAAGCGGCTTTTGTTCCGTTGATGATTTGACCTCCCAATTGATAATTAAAGAATACCGTAAAGTCAAAGTTCTTCAGGAAACGGCCGTTCAGTCCGAAACCACCAATCACTGGCTGAATGGTATTGCCCAAACGGACTTTATCATTGGCATCGATAACACCGTCGTTATTCACGTCTTTCAGCTTCATCGAACCCGGTTCCAATGAACCTGTTACAGTACCTAATCCATGAGTTACAGGATTTCCTTCCGCGTCTGTACGGATTGCCCATCCCGTGCCGTTCCATTGCAAATCATCGGTTGTATACACACCATCGTAAATATAGCCGTATACTTCACCCAGCCGTCCGCCTTCTTCCAGATAGAATTCTTCCTGACTGATAACACCCGAACCAGACCAACGGCTGCTTTCCCAAGTAGCCCCGCCAGGATACTTGTCAATCTTGCCACGGTTGTATGCAATGTTGAAGCTGAAGTTCAATCCCCAGTCGTTTTTATCGGCAATCACAATGTCCGTCATAAACTCGATACCCCTGTTAGAAGTCTGCCCTACATTCTGATACTGATAACTGTATCCGGAAGCCCCCGGAAGCGTCTGGCGCATCAGCAAGTCTTTTGTCGTATTCCAATAAGCATCGATGCTACCGGTTATGCGGCTATTGAAGAAACCGAAGTCAATACCGATGTTGCGGGTTATAGTCGTTTCCCATTTCAAGTCAGGATTAGAAAGCATGTCACCGCGTTGCAACATCGAAGCTGCCGATTCACCGAAGTAAATGGTGCGGTCGCTCGTGCTACCCAGCGAATAAGTCGTATACATGTATTTGGCATCAATGCGGTTGTTACCTGCTGTACCGAACGAAAGGCGGAGTTTCAGGTTGGAAAGCCAATCGCTCGCTTTTTTCATGAATGATTCTTCGCTGATGCGCCATGCCAAAGCCACAGAGGGGAATACACCCCAACGGTTGCCGTCGGTGAATTTGCTGGAACCGTCGGCACGGACCGTAGCGGTCAGCAAATAACGGTCAAGCAATGAATAGTTGATACGTCCGAAGAAAGAAGAAGTATTATCCTTAATACCAATATAAGTTTCAGTGGGCAATGCCGTTCCGTTACCCATAGAGGCAAGCACCTGGTCTACCGTATTGTCGGTCGGGAAGCCTACCGAAGTCATATTGGTATCATCATACCATGAACTGGTCATTTCCTGACCAATCATTACGTTAAACTTATCTTGTTTTGCCAACAGGTTCTTATGGTCGTATGTCACCGTATTCGCCAAACGCCATTCCTTTTGGACACGCTTGGTCAGATATGCCTGAGGCTGGCCGGAATAACCGAACTTCGAATTGGCGGTAGCTTTGGCTTCCCACACCTGGTCCGTGTTATTATAACGCCATCCGTATCCGTATTCCGAACGGAATTTCAAGCCTTCTATCGGCTCCCATGTCAGGCTGGCATTGGCATTGTTCTGCAGACGGGTCTGCTTCTTATAAGTCGCGTTAATACGTTCCAACGGAGTAAAATCCGTATTACCGGTATCCTCGTCTACAAAGTCTTCCGAGAGACGGGTTATCGGACGATAGATGGTACTGCGCGCCACGATTGAGTATGCCTTACTGCTCTCCTGTGTATCAGCACCACCACTCAAACCGTCAATTTCCGTATACGAGAAACGGTCGTTCAAGTCAAGCGTCAACCACTTGTTCAACTTGGTCTGCAACTTTACGGTAATATTGTTACGTGCATAGCCCGACCCGATCATGACGCTCTTTTCGTCATTGCGTGAATAGCTGACCGCATATTTGGTTTCTTTCGTACCGCCGTTTACACTCACGTTGTATTGCTGCTGGTTACCCGTACGTCCGAAAAGCTCTTCCTGATAGTTAGTCCCTTCTACCGATTTCCAGATGTCCAAATCCTGGTACAAACCGTAATTCGTTCCGTCCTGGTTCAGTTCCTGCTGGTACATCACATACTCATACGGGCTTAACACACCTACTTCGCCTACCCGCTTGCGTATACCGAAAGATGCGCCGAAATTGACTTGCGGTTTCCCTTCGTGTCCGGACTTCGTAGTAATGATAATAACACCATTGGCTCCTTTAGCACCATAAATAGCGGTAGAAGAAGCATCCTTCAGCACATCGATGCTTTCGATATCCGCCGAAGCGATATCACTGATACTGCTTACCGGAAATCCGTCCACAATATATAAAGGAGAGTTATCCTGCGACAAAGAACCGCCTCCACGCACACGGATTTTCACTTCAGCATCGGGAGATCCTTCTGTGGTTGTGATAGATACACCTGGCATCTTACCGGTCAATGCTTCCGACACATTGTTTACAGGTACGGCTGCCAATTGTTCCGCACTAACCGAAGCGATTGAACCCGTCAAGTCTCTCTTTGCCATTGTTCCGTATCCGATTACCACCACTTCTTCCAACAGTTGGGCATCGTCTGCCAATGTAATGTTAAATGTAGCTTGGTCGCCCACCTTGATTTCCTGCGTGGCATACCCGATATACGAAATCACTAATGTACTTTCGGGACTTACGTTCGGAATAGAAAACTTACCGTCTAAGTCGGTAATCGCTCCCGTAGAAGTACCTTTCACCTGTACGCTCACTCCGATCAGCGGCTCACCCGTTCCGTCTACAACCGTACCGGTCACCGTCTTTCCTTGAGCAAACGTAACGAGACACAGCATAGCCAGCAACAGTGTGGCTCCTGCCCTACGAACTAATTTTGCTAAATCCATAAACTAAATATTAAGATGAGTACTAAAAAAATAAAGTCAGTCCTCACATCTACTCTGAAAAGAACATAAAGAAGAATACCTTAGGAAGAAGGTGCATTCATCCCTTTTTCATCTGTCCGCATGTGCCTTTCATAATAGTAGGCTTAACTTCGTTTTATATTTGGGTAACAAAATTATAGTAAACCTAAAATCCGCAAGCAATCTCAATGGCAATCTCAATTGCAGTAAAGAGCTTG
>URCM01000037.1 GCA_900546355.1 uncultured Bacteroides sp. | reverse complement strand
ACCCCGACAAAGTGGCGGATCAGATTTCCGACGCTGTGCTTGACAAACTGTTGGCGTACGACCCCAGTTCGAAAGTAGCTTGCGAAACATTAGTGACTACCGGACAGGTAGTGCTGGCAGGAGAAGTGAAAACCAAAGCATATATTGATATGCAGCGCGTGGCACGCGAAGTTATCAACCGTATCGGCTATACCAAAAGCGAATACATGTTCGAAGGTAATTCGTGCGGTGTGCTTTCCGCTATTCATGAACAGAGTCCCGATATCAATCGCGGTGTAGAGCGCGAAGACCCGATGGAGCAGGGGGCAGGCGATCAGGGCATGATGTTTGGCTATGCTACAAATGAAACCGAGAATTATATGCCTTTATCGCTCGACTTGGCACATAAACTGTTGATTGTATTGGCCGAAATTCGTCGCGAAGGCAAAGTGATGACTTACCTCCGTCCGGATGCCAAAAGCCAGGTAACCGTGGAATATGATGACAACCGGCGTCCGGTACGCATTGACACGATTGTTATCTCTACGCAGCACGATGAATTCATCTTGCCTGAAAATGATACGAAAGAAGCGCAAGAGAAAGCGGATAAGGCTATGTTGGAACAGATTTACAACGATGTAATCCAGATTTTGATGCCCCGTGTGATAGCGGAAATACACAATCCGGATGTACTGAAGTTGTTCAATGGTAAGATTACATACCATGTCAATCCGACCGGCAAGTTCGTTATCGGAGGCCCGCATGGAGATACGGGACTGACAGGACGTAAGATTATTGTAGATACGTATGGAGGCGCAGGTGCTCATGGAGGAGGCGCATTCTCGGGTAAAGACCCCAGCAAAGTAGACCGTAGTGCCGCATACGCCGCACGTCATATCGCTAAGAACTTGGTTGCGGCAGGTGTAGCCGATGAAATATTGGTACAAGTATCGTACGCCATTGGTGTGGCACGTCCGATTAATATTTATGTCAATACGTATGGACGCGGCCATGTGGCTATGAGCGATGGGGAAATAGCCAAGAAAATCGAAGGACTGTTCGATATGCGTCCGCGTGCCATCGAAGAACGGTTGAAGCTTCGTAACCCGATTTATAGCGAAACAGCCGCCTACGGCCACATGGGGCGTGAACCGAAAATCGTGACCAAGCATTTTGAGTCGCTTTACGAAGGCAACAAGGATGTGGAAGTAGAGCTTTTCACATGGGAGAAACTGGACTATGTAGATAAAGTGAAAGCGGCTTTCGGGCTGAAATGACTTAATTTTTTCACCACAGATTACACGGATTATCTCATATAATTATAATATCTATGTAATCTGTGGTGATTTATTATAAGTAAATTATGAATGAAATAAAGAACATCTGTGTATATTGCGCATCCAGCCCGCAAATCGCTCCGGTTTATTTCGAAGCGGCTGAAAGATTGGGATGTCTTTTGGCGGAAAGGCAGATAAACCTGATTGATGGAGCCGGGAGAGTAGGGCTGATGGGATGCCTGAACGATGCCGTGCTTGCCGCAGGAGGTACGGTGACGGGTGTTATCCCACGGTTTATGGTAGAGCAGGGATGGCATCACACGGGATTGACCCGGTTGGTAGAAACCGAAACCATGCACGAACGTAAGGGTTTGATGGCTAAGATGTCGGATGCGGTTATTGCCTTGCCCGGAGGATGCGGCACGATGGAAGAACTGATGGAAATCATTACCTGGAAACAGTTGGGACTTTATGATAAACCGGTTGTTATCTTGAATACGGGTGCTTTTTATACTCCGTTGATTGAGATGTTGGAGCAAGCCATCGACCAACATTTTATGCGCCGTGAGCATGCGGCTTTATGGGAAGTGGCTTTTACTCCCGATGAGGCTGTAGATTTATGTGCTTCTCTTCCGCTTTGGAACAAAGAAATCCGTAAATTTGCGACCGTATGAACGATACTTGCTCCATCGGATTCGAATACGTTGTAGAGATAGCGCACAAGCAGGAATTACAGCTTGACAGTGCTTTGGCAAAAAGCGTGCAAGCCGTTTCAACGGTTGGCATGCAAGGGGTTCCGTTGCCCTACCGTATTCATTCCGAATGGTCGGTCACCTGTTTGTTCCTGATTTGTTTTTTCGTGTTCGCTCATGTGGTAAAGAACGGGAAGAAGTACATTGTCCAACATATAAAAGCGTTGTTCCAGCGCAAAGAACGAAGCAGCTTGTTTGATGATGCGCAGAGTACCGACAATGGTTATACGGTAGCGTTCCCGTTGCTCACCTGCATCTGCTATGGCCTGTTTTTCTATGATTATTCGGTGACGGCATTTCCCGCTCTGGCTTATGTTACGCCTCATGAGGCATTGATAGGTGTATATATTTTTTTATCAGTAGCCTATATGTTGTTCAAGTGGGGGAGCTACCGTTTTGTCAATTGGGTTTTCTTCGAGAAAGAACGGGGCCGGGTGTGGATTCAGACCTATTTCGACATTTTGAGCGCGTTGTGCTTCATCCTGTTTCCACTCATGCTGTTCATTGTTTACTTCCGTCCGGGTTTTGCAATCAGTAATATATTGATAGCAATTACCTTGGTTTTCGCTAAAATATTGTTATTTTATAAGGGATTTAGGAACTTTTTCAGTCAAAGTTATGGTTTTCTTCATTTTATTCTGTACTTTTGTGCCCTCGAAATGGTACCCCTTCTGCTTTTAGCAAAAGGAATCCTCTATATGAACCAAATTGTGATTTTAAATTTTTAGTGCCTTGAAGATTAAAAAAGTCCTCGTTTCTCAGCCTAAACCAACATCAGAAAAGTCACCATATTTTGACATTGCTGAGAAGTATGGAGTGAAAATAGATTTTCGCCCATTTATAAAAGTTGAGAGTTTGTCGGCAAAGGAGTTCAGACAACAGAAGATTTCCATTTTGAATCATACCGCTGTTGTGTTTACTTCACGTCACGCTATTGATCACTTCTTCAATCTTTGTACGGAGTTGCGTGTGACCATTCCCGAAACCATGAAGTATTTCTGCACGTCAGAGACCATCGCTCTGTATATCCAGAAATATGTTCAGTACCGTAAAAGGAAAGTATTCTTCGGTGCTACGGGCAAGTTCGCCGATTTAGTGCCTCTGATGGTAAAGCACAATTCGGAGAAATATTTGATTCCGATGTCGGATGTACACAACGATGAAGTGAAAGACCTGTTGGATAAACATCACATCCAGCATACCGAAGCAGTGATGTATCGCACGGTAAGCAATGATTTCACTCCGGAAGAGCAGTTCGATTACGATATGCTTATTTTCTTCAGTCCGGCAGGAATCCAGTCGTTGATGAAAAACTTCCCTAAGTTTGAGCAGAAAGATATTGCTATCGGAAGTTTCGGGCCGACTACGGCAAAAGCGGTAAAGGATGCCGGATTGCGTTTGGACTTGGAGGCTCCTACAGTGGCTGCTCCCTCGATGCCTGCCGCATTGGATATGTTTATCCGCGAGCATAATAAATGATAAACTATTAATAAGGATTCCATTCACCACAAAGGACGCAGAGAAACTTTATGATTCTGTATGCCTCTGTGGTGAATCAATTTATAATCATGACAGAACCTGTAAAACCCACGTTCCCGAAAGCCGAACATCTGACAAGCTTGCTTTTGATAGACAAGCTGTTTGCCGGAGGAAGCAAGTCGTTTCCGGCTTTTCCGCTACGCATTGTCTATATGCCGGTGGAAGCGGAAGACCTGCCTACCGTTTCTGTCTTGGTTAGCGTTTCCAAGAAACGTTTCAAGCGTGCCGTAAAACGGAACCGGGTGAAACGCCAGATCAGAGAAGCCTATCGCAAGAACAAGTCTTTGCTGGCCGGACCGTTGGAAGCCGCCGGAAAGAAAGGGGTCATTGCTTTCATCTGGCTTGATAGCAAGCTTCATGCTTCTTCAGAAGTGGAAGAGAAGGTAAAGAAACTGCTTCAGCTCACGGCTGAGCGTATGGTATAGGGTGCCCGATGAAGAAGGTTCTTTCATTTTTACTGCTGCTCCCTATCTATTTTTACCGGAACTGCATATCGCCTTTCACTCCTCCTTCGTGCCGCTTTACTCCTACTTGTTCCGAGTATGCCGTTCAGGCGATTAAGAAACACGGTCCGTTCAAAGGGCTCTATTTAGCCATACGCCGTTTGCTTCGGTGCCATCCGTGGGGCGGTTCGGGATACGACCCGGTTCCTTAAATTCCTTCTTACTCTACTACCGTGTATTTCGATATCCATACCCATCACTTATCTGCGTGCCCTTCCGAAGCTATATGCAATGCCGATAGCAAGTATATGCCATCACCCGATGAAGCTATATACATTTCGGTAGGGATACATCCGTGGCGTCTTACATCCGAAAATTATCCGGTACAGCTTCAATGGGTGGAAGCTATGTTGCGACAGGACAAGCGGGTGATAGCCTTAGGCGAGGCAGGGTTGGATAAGTGTTGCGACACGCCCTACACCTTACAGGAAAAGGCTTTCCGTGCGGTATGTTCCCTTTCCGGACAATACCGCCTGCCTCTGATTATCCATGCCGTAAGGACTTATAATGAACTGATTGCCCTGAAGAAGGAAATCCGTCCCAGCCAGCCTTGGATTATCCATGGGTTCCGAGGCAAGAAGGAGCTTGCCCGAAGCTTGGTGAACCAAGGGTTTTACCTGTCTTTTGGCGAACATTACCATGCAGACGCCTTGCGGGAAATGCCCGAAGGAAGTTTTTTATTAGAGACCGATGAAAGCCTTGTCCCTATCGAATCTTTGTACAGTAGGGCTGCGGAAATACGCGGGATTAGCCCCGAATCCTTGGCTCACGAAGTTTGCCGGACGGTTAACTCGCTCTTTTTTAGCCGCTAAAAATTGGTTATTCAGATAAAGTGTCGTACTTTTGTCCTCAACTTGAATATAATGTTAAACTAAGAATCTCATTCGATGAATTTTGTAGAAGAATTAAAATGGCGCGGAATGGTGCATAACATGATGCCCGGCACCGAAGAATTGTTGGAAAAAGAAATGGTAACGGCTTACTTGGGTATCGACCCTACCGCCGACTCCTTGCATATCGGGCACTTGTGTGGTGTAATGATGTTGCGGCATTTCCAGCGTTGCGGACACAAGCCTTTGGCTTTGGTGGGCGGAGCTACAGGTATGATTGGCGACCCTTCCGGCAAGTCGCAGGAGCGGAATCTGCTGGATGAAGAAACCTTGCGCCATAACCAAGAGTGCATCAAGAAGCAGTTGGGCAAATTTCTCGACTTCGAGTCGGATGCCCCGAACCGTGCAGAACTGGTGAACAATTACGATTGGATGAAAGACTTTACTTTCCTTGACTTCGCCCGTACCGTAGGCAAGCACATCACCGTCAACTATATGATGGCGAAAGATTCCGTGCAGAAACGCTTGAACGGCGAAGCACGCGACGGACTTTCATTTACCGAGTTCACCTATCAGTTGCTCCAGGGATACGACTTCTTGCATTTATATGAAACCCGCGGATGCAAGCTCCAGTTGGGCGGAAGCGATCAATGGGGAAACATCACCACGGGTGCCGAACTGATTCGCCGTACCAATGGAGGCGAGGTATTTGCACTGACTTGTCCGCTGGTGACGAAAGCCGACGGCACGAAGTTTGGCAAAACCGAGAGCGGAAACGTATGGCTCGACCCGCGCTACACGTCTCCGTATAAGTTCTATCAGTTCTGGCTGAACGTGAGCGATGAGGATGCCGAACGCTACATCAAGATATTTACGTCTCTTACGAAAGAAGAAATCGATGCCCTGATAGCCGAACACAAGGAAGCTCCGCATTTGCGTGTGCTCCAGAAACGTCTGGCACGAGAAGTTACCGTCATGGTACACTCTGAGGAAGATTATAATGCAGCGGTAGAAGCATCGGGCATTCTTTTCGGAAACGCCACTTCCGATGCCTTGAAGCGTCTGGACGAAGACACGTTGCTTTCCGTATTCGAAGGCGTGCCTCAGTTTGAGGTGGCTAAGAGCGAAATAGAAGCCGGCATCAAGGCTGTAGACTTGTTTGTGGAGAAAGCCGCTATTTTCCCCTCGAAAGGCGAGATGCGTAAGATGACGCAAGGCGGAGGCGTATCGCTGAACAAGGAAAAGCTCACTTCATTCGACCAAGTGGTTACTGCCGATGATTTGCTCGACGGGAAATACTTGCTCGTTCAGCGCGGCAAGAAGAATTATTACCTGATTATCGCGAAGTAAGGATTAAAGATTTTTTATGCGGATTAGCGCGGATTTACGCAGACAATAAGCTGTCTGCGGGAATCCGCGCTAATTTTTTGTCATTATAGTCGCTTTTTTCGACCGCTTAGTCGCATAAAATGCCCATTTAGTTACTTATAGTTTGTAACCAATTTTTGTATTTTGTTGAAAAATCATAACTTAGCAAAGCATTAATCACTTAAATTTATAGAGTATGAAAACAAGAAGCATTTGGTTATGGGTATTGCTGCTGGTAACGGCGATATCTGGGTGTAAGTATGATGACGCCGATTTGTGGAACAAGGTCAATTCGTTGGACGATCGGTTGACAAACATTGAAGAGCAATTGTCTCAGATGAATACGAATATTTCATCTATAAGTACTATTGTAAACGCGATGGATGATAATCTGTTCATCACAAGTTTAGAGAAAACGGATAATGGTTATTCCATCAAATTCAACAATGGAGAAACCGCAACGCTGACTAATGGAAAAGATGGTGCTGCTGGTAAAGATGCTCCGGTCATTGGTTTTGACGATTTCGAAGGTAAGTATTATTGGACTCAGACAATTGACGGAGAACAATCGTGGCTTACCGATGAGGCTGGTGAAAAGATACCGGTAACAGGTGCGGATGCTGTCACCCCGCAACTGAAAGTCAATACAGAAGGCTTCTGGATGATAAGTTATGACAGTGGCTTGACTTATACAGAAATGTTAGATGATGCTGGCAATCCTGTAAAAGCTGTAGGCGAAGACGGTAAAGATGGTGAAGACGGAGTTGATGGCATTGACGGTTCGGATGGAGACGACGGAGATACATGGTTTAGCAATGTTGAAGTTGTAGAAAAAGACGGAAATAAAGTTTTAGTGATAACCTTTAATGGTGAAACGTTTGAACTTCCTATGCAAACTGATCCTGTGGCAGAGTTGGATAAGATTGCACTTGTAACAGAAGGTATTGGAGATTGGGATAAGGCTTATGTTACCCCAGAAGGATATTTTGCTTATCGTGAAAGTGCTATAGAACCTGTTAGCCGTGCAGGAGGTTTAGACGAATATGATTATTTAAGTTATATGTCTCTTGACAAATCGACAAAGATTAACATTCTTTTGTCGAGAGATGAGAAACTTCCAATGCAAATCATATTTGAAGATAAGACATCATTATATTTCAGCTATTTAGATAATACAACAGATGAAAAGACTGTTTTAGAGTTGGTTTATGACGATGGTACTGAAATGAAGAAAGTAGGAGGATTTACCTATGAGTTTGCAGAGTGGGAAAGTCTTAAAGCTACCTATTCAAGTGGAGATGTATTAATTAAAGCTTTAGCTTACTTTAATTTCTTCATGGGCAAGAGTGAGTGCGAATTGCCTTCCGTTGCAGGTTTAGCCGATACTTTTGCAGATGTCGTTAGTTTGGAAATTAGTGTAGATATTGATGTTGACATCATCTTAGGTCTTGAAAAGGAAGATGATGGTACGTTTGTATTTATAACGGATATTGATATTATCTTTGAGGTTGTTATTGAAAAACAATATGATTTAGCTTTATGGACTGGAGAGGCGACCTTTAAGGTAGGAGGATCGTCATGTACATTAAAAGGTTCTATTTGGTGCGCATCTCCTATTTTTAATGATTATGGAGTTTATGGTATTGTGTGTGATACAGATCCGGCCAAACTTACATTAGACGCAAGTCCAGAATTTAGTGGAACAGGAACTCAAATAGGTGAAGAGTTTGAAGTTGACTTTAGAGGCCTTAAACCTAATACGACTTATTATTATAGAGCCTATTATAAGTTTAATGGAACAGATCATGGCGGCTTGACATTTGTAAATGCAGAAACGTCTGCAGATAATCAAATAGGCTATGATATGATTATTAAAGAATTCACTACAGGAGACAATACATTGAATGTAGACGTTGTAATGTGTATGGATGTTACCGGAAGTATGGGTGGATTAATTAATACTGTAAAAAGTAATGCATTGAATTTTTATGATATATTTAAAGCTGCTTGTGATGAAGAGGGTATTGGATTGACTTCATTAAATACTCAAGTTGTAGCATTTAGAGATAAAAATGTAGATGGTTCATTTTGGTTAGAAACGTCACCTGTATATGCAATGCCTGATAATAGAGATGCATTTAGTGAATTTGTCAATAGTTTGTATGCTAGTGGAGGAGGTGATACTCCGGAAAGCGGTTTGGAAGCTTTAGATATTGCGTTCTCAAAAGATGATTGGGGTAGAGATGATGGATATCATCGTCAAGTTGTTATCTTATGGACTGATGCTCCTTATCTTGTCGGTACATCCTATACTGATTTAACAATAGAGGGAGTGCAAGTTAAGTGGGATGCAATGCCTTCAGGCCGTCGTTTAATTTTGTTTGCTCCTAATGGCACAAGTGGATCTAATAGTGGAAGTTGGAGCGAGCTGGATAGTTGGACAAACGTAATGCATATTACAGATACAGCTATGGGATTTGAAGATATGGATTACGTGATAGATAATATTATAGGTGAATTGACAGGAAAAGGAAAAGCAAGTGCGCCTATAATGAAAGCTGCATCTAATTCTCTTCCTGTAATATTCCGACCTAATAATTAAAATTGTTTTAATTAATTTATATTCATCGGGGCAGCGCGTTCGGCGTTGCCCCGATTTGATTTTAAACCCAGCATTAGGAGTCGGCGTGAGGTGGCAGAACGGCATCTACAGTGGTATAAGAGTTCGGAAAATTTTTTAGGTTTCAACACTTTGTTGTACTTTTGTATCCTAACCAAGAATGCAATTATCCACATGGTAAGATTCATAGATTTGTTTGCTGGCATAGGGGGCATCCGTATTCCTTTTGATGAGTTGGGCTATCAGTGTGTGTTCTCGTCGGAGTGGGATAAGGCAGCCTGTGTAACGTATGCGGCAAACTTCGGGGAACATCCGCATGGAGACATCACGAAGATTCCTGAAAAAGACATTCCGTCTCACGACTTGCTGCTGGCAGGGTTCCCATGCCAGGCATTTTCCATTATGGGGAAGATGCAGGGGTTTGCGGATACGCGGGGCACGATGTTTTTCGAGATAGAACGCATTTTGGCTTATCACAAGAGGTAATGGCAAGGCGGATTTTGCGAAACTTGTTACCTAAATCCGTGCCTTGTATAGGATTCTCTTGAATCGATTCTATTAATCTTTCCAAGTCAAAAGGAAGCGAACGGTATTTCTTTGCAAGTTTTTTGAATTCCTTTCGGAATATGAGTGAAAGTTTAATTGTAATATCCTTCATCTTGCAATTCTTTTTTAAATTCTTCCCACGTTTGTAGTTCTACTTTCCCTTCCTTGTGCAGCTTCAGTTCACGGCAAGCCTCGGCAAAGTCGGCAAGGATTTCCTCTTTGGTCTGTACGGGCTCTTCTTCCGCCTCCTTTTTCTTGGTCACTAATTTCTTGGTATAGGCAAGAAGTTTCTTCAGGCTGTTCTCGTCATCGGCAAGGTAACCGATTTGGCGGAAGAGTTACGCGCTTGTATCCAGTGTCGTTTCCATAATCAAAGTGTTTAGTCATTATTTTTACAAAGATACACATTTTGAGTTTCCGATTCTTGAAATTTTCCGTAATTTAGCGCACAAAATAATAAATGTAGAAAAAAACATGAAGATAAATGTTTGCAGAAAACTGATGTTTGCCGTATGCTTTGCCGCAGGCGTGGCGGCTTACGGGCAAGACGCTACGGGACACGTCAACCCGTTCCTGAGCGAATTTAACACGCCGTACGGGGTTCCGCCTTTCGAACAAATCACCCTTGAAGATTACCGTGAAGGGTTTTTGAAAGGGATGGAAGAACAGAAGCGGGAGATAGATGCTATCGTAAACCAACGTTCGGTGCCCGACTTCGACAATACCATTGTGGCACTCGACCGGAGCGGAGCGATGTTGCAACGGGTGTCATCCGTATTTTTCGGGCAGAACAGTTGCAATACCAATGCCGGGATGCAGGCGTTGAGCCAGGAAATGTCGCCGTTGCTTTCGGCGCATTCCGATGATATTTCGCTCAACAAGCGTTTGTTCCAGCGGGTGAAGGAGGTGTATGACAACCGTGCGAAATTCCATCTCGATAAGGAGCAGACCAAACTGGTGGAGAATACGTATAAGGATTTCGTGCGTAGCGGAGCCAATTTGAGCGAAGCCGACCAGCAGAAGCTCCGGGCGTTGAACGAGAAGATTTCGATGCTCCAGCTTACTTTCGGGCAGAATATGCTGAAGGAAACCAATGCTTTCAAGCTGGTCATCACCGACGAAAAAGACCTGAGCGGACTGCCCGCCAGCCTCATTGCCCAGGCGGCCGAGACCGCCAAGAGCATGGGCGAAGACGGCAAGTGGGTGTTTACGTTGCAGAATCCCAGTGTGATGCCTTTCTTGCAATACGCCGACAACCGCGGCCTGCGCGAGCGCATTTATAAAGCCTATATCAACCGGGGAAATAACGGAAACGATGCCGACAACAAGCAGGTGGTGTGCGATCTGATTACCGCCCGTCTGGAAAAAGCCAAGCTGATGGGGTACGAAGACTATGCCTCGATGGCACTGGAAGACCGTATGGCGAAAAACGAGAAAAACGTATACGACTTGCTCGACCAACTCTGGACACCTGCCCTTGCCAAAGCGAAGGAAGAATTGGCTGATATCAAGGCCGAAATCAAGCGCGAAGGCAACGATTTCGAGCCCGAAGGCTGGGACTGGCGTTATTACTTCGAGAAGGCGAAAAAGCATAAATACGACATGGACGAGAACGAAATACGTCCGTATCTGGAACTGAACCGTGTGCGCGAGGGAGCTTTCTATATGGCGAAACGCTTGTATGGCGTGACTTTCCGTCCGCTGGAATACATGCCGAAACCGCATCCCGAGGCGCAGGTGTTCGAGTGCATTGACAAGGACGGGAAGTCGCTGGGCATCCTTTACTTCGACTTTTTCCCGCGTGCCAGCAAGCGGGGAGGGGCATGGTGTGGAACGTATCGTCCGCAGTCGTATGACGGGAACGGAAACCGCATTGTGCCTGTAGTCACGATTGTGTGCAACTTTACCAAACCTTCCGCAGGACAGCCCGCCCTGTTGAGTCCCGATGAGGCCACGACACTCTTCCACGAATTCGGGCACGGGCTTCATAGCCTGTTCCGCGATGTACGCTATACGGGCGTGGGCGGTGTGCCTCGCGATTTCGTGGAACTTCCTTCACAGATAGACGAGCATTTCACCTTCGAACCCGAAATGTTGCAAGTATACGCAAAACATTACCAGACCGGCGAGGTCATCCCGGCCGGACTGGTTGAGAAATACGACAAGAGCAGCAAGTACGGGCAAGGCTTTGCCACGGTGGAATACCTTGCCGCATCGCTTCTGGATATGGACTTCCATACGCTGAAATCCGTACCTGCCGATATGGACGTGATGGCTTTCGAAGCCGAGACGTTGGGCAAACGCGGCTTATTGAAGCAGATTCCCTCGCGTTACCGCACTACGTATTTCAATCATACGATGGGCGGAGGCTATACCGCCGGATATTACAGCTACATTTGGGCGGAAGTATTGGATTGTGATGCCTTCGGCGCATACGTGGAGAGCGGAAACCTGTTCGACCCCGAAGTGGCAGGCAAGTTCCGCAAGTATGTCCTTACTCCGGGCGGTATCGATGATGCGATGGACATGTACGTCAACTTCCGCGGTAAAGGTCCCGACATCAAGTGGTTGCTTGAGAAGCGTGGCCTGGATGCCCCTGCACCCTTGAAACAAGACAAAGAATAAGCTATCAGTTAACGATTAAAAGTGAATAGTTAATAACGGTATTCGGAAATATCTTCCCCGTTATTGACTATTCATTAGAAGCTGTTTTGAATTTATCGCCCAAAGCACACACGAAAACGGATACATCAAGCCAAGAAAAACTTTTTGGAGAAATTCAAAACAGCTTCTTAGTTTATCCTTATCTGCGCCTCTGACAAACGGCATCCGGATTGGTGCACAACTGGCTGCTTGCCAGAGGCATACATCCCTCTTTCCCATGTCCATATAAGTTTCACTATGGTTTAGATATACTGAAACTCTTGTTTCAGTGCATTGAAACTAAAGTTTCAGCTTGTTGAAACTCTTGTTTCAGCATATATAAACCGGGCATTATTCACTATTCACTATTCGCATTATTAACTATTGACTGTTTCCGGATAATTCAGATTGGCATCCGTCAATTGTTCCAATACTTCGTCGAGGAACTTCCGGGCTTCCCATCGTGCCATCGGAAGATTCATCATCAGGTAATTGCCGCAATCTTTAGGACTGGCTCCGGGCACATCGCCTTCAAACCCGGCAATGAAACGGAACGTTTCTTTCATCAGGTCGACGATGTATTCCGACTGCAAGTCTCCTTTTACTACCAGATAGTTTCCGGTGAGGCAACCCATCGGACCCCAATAGATTATCTTGTTTGCCCACGTAGGATGGTTGCGTAAGAAAGTAGCAGCCAAATGTTCTATCGTGTGGATAGCCGAAGGGCTGAGGCACGGTTCGCGGTTGGGTTCTTTCATGCGGATATCGAATGTTGTGACGATTTCATCTCCCACCGTGTCTTTGCGTGATACGTAGATGCCACGCAGCAAGTGGATATGGTCTACGGTAAAGCTGGGTATCTTTTTCATGTCTGTAGGGTTTTAAAGTTTGTTCGGTAATGCTTTCAGGAAGGTTTCGGTCACGCGGAACGAGTTATCGGCTATTTCACCCCAGAAGTTCTTGTATTGTTCCAAGTGTTTGTCCGCTCCCGGCGTATCGCTGATGATACGGAAACTGATGAAAGGCACGCGGTAGAGATAGCATACTTGGGCGATGGCAGCCGATTCCATATCGACCGCAAGTCCTTCGGGGAAGTTCTGCTTGATAATGTTCAGTTCCTTGCGGTCGGTGATGAACTTGTCGCCAGTGCAAATCAGTCCGCCGTGAATCGGCGTTTCGGTATCGAGCGAGAGCGCGCAATTATATAAGGTGTCGTCACCGCGGAAGAAAGTGGGGAAACCCTGTATTTGTCCGTAGGCGTTTCCTTCGCCACACCATACATCGTGATAAACGATGTTCCGGCTTACCACTACATCCATAACATTCAGTTCGCTATCGATTCCTCCGGCTACTCCGGTACTGATGATGCAGTCGGGCTGGAAATTACGGATGAGCTCTACCGTCCCGGCGGCAGCGTTTACTTTCCCGATGCCGCATTGCATCAGGATATGGGTGTTGTTTTTTACCGTACCCTCGATATAGGCGAAAGGTCCCTCACGATGTTCCGTTTTATTGTCCAGTTGGTTTGCCAGTTGCTTCTGCTCGGAAGACATGGCGGTAATGATTCCTATTTTCATAAATGATTTTATTTTACGCCGCAAAGTTAGTATTTTCAAAGAGTATTGTGTTATCTTTGTCCGCTGAAATGTAAATCAATAAACAGCTTTTTATGAATGTATTAAAGAAACTTCTTCCGGATGTGGCGGCGATTGTACTTTTTGTAGCCATTTCGTTCGCTTATTTCTATCCGGCGGTGTTCGAAGGGCGTATCTTGGCGCAACACGATGCGGTAGCGGGTATCGGTGCCGGACGCGAACATCAGGAATATCATCAGACACATGGAAAGGTGACCCGTTGGACGAACTCGCTGTTCAGCGGAATGCCTACCTACCAGCTGGCTCCGGGGTATGATTCGAGCCGTACGCTGAACACGGTGCAAGACCTCTATCACTTGTATTTGCCCACTTACGTGTGGTACGTGTTCGTGATGTTGTTGGGATTTTACATCTTGCTCCGTGCGTTCAACTTTAAAGTCTGGATGGCGGCATTGGGAGCGATTCTGTGGGCGTTCTCTTCGTATTTCTTCATCATTATTGCTGCCGGGCATATCTGGAAATTCGTCACATTGGCATACATACCGCCTACCATTGCGGGTATGGTGCTGGCCTATCGTGGCAAATATTGGACGGGTGGAATTGTGACTGCGCTTTTCGCCGCACTCCAGATTGTGTCGAATCACTTCCAGATGACCTATTATTTCCTCTTCGTGATGCTCTTTATGGCAATAGCGTTCGGCGTGAAGGCATGGAAAGAAAAAACTTTCCCTCAGTTCTGGAAAGCGACGGGCGTGCTGGCGATAGCGGGCGTATTGGCTGTATGTATCAACTTGTCGAACCTGTATCACACGTACCAGTACAGCAAGGAAAGTATGCGCGGCAAGAGTGAACTGGTCAAGCCGCAATCTGCCGACCAGACCGGGAGTGGGTTGGAACGCAGTTACATCACGCAATGGAGCTACGGCATCGGTGAAACCTTCTCGCTGCTTGTGCCCAATGTGAAGGGTGGAGCTTCTGTTCCTTTGGCACAGAATGAGCGGGCGATGAGCAAAGCCAATCCGATGTATGCCAGCCTGTACAGCCAATTGGGACAATACTGGGGCGAACAACCGGGCACTTCGGGTCCGGTCTATGTGGGTGCCTTTGTGATGTTCCTCTTTGTCTTGGGCTGTTTCATCGTGAAAGGACCGATGAAATGGGCGTTGTTGGGCGGAACGGTATTCTCTATCCTGCTTTCGTGGGGAAAGAACTTTATGGGGCTGACCGATTTCTTCATCGACTATGTACCGATGTACAACAAGTTCCGTGCCGTTTCGTCTATCCTCGTCATAGCCGAGTTCACCATACCTTTGCTGGCGATGCTGGCGTTGAAACAACTTGTGGAGCGTCCCGAATTGTTGCGCGAGAAAGCGAAAGCATTCTTCATCAGCCTGGGGCTGACGGGAGGCTTGTCGCTCTTGTTTGCCTTGGCGCCCCGGGTGTTCTTTCCTTCGTATGTATCGACAATGGAAATGAACGCCCTGCAGAACGCGCTTCCCGCCGAACATTTGGCACCTATCCTGATGAATCTGGAGGAAATGCGTGTCAGCATCTTTACCGCCGATGCCTGGCGTAGTTTTTGTGTCATTCTGGTGGGTGTGGCGTTGCTGTTGATGTATGTACGCGGGAAACTGAAATCTACCGCGCTTATCGTTTCGTTGGCAATTCTCTGTCTGCTCGATATGTGGACGGTAAACAAGCGGTATCTTTACGATGCGCAGTTTGTGGCAAAAGGCACCGAGATGAAACCTTTCGCACAGCCTTCGGAGACCGATAAGGCAATCTTGAAGGATACAACCTATTATCGGGTACTGAACCTCTCGACCAACACCTTCAACGAGAACGAGACTTCTTACTGGCACAAGAGCATCGGAGGATACCACGCAGCCAAGCTCCGCAGGTATCAGGAACTTATCGAAACGTATATTCAGTTTGAAATGAGTAACCTTTCTTCGGGATTATCCGAGGCTGGAGGTGATATGTCGGAGTTCAATTCTGATCATATCCGCATTCTGAATATGTTGAATACGAAATATTTCATCTTCCCTTTGCAAGGTGGAGGCACGATACCGGTACAGAATCCGTACGCGATGGGTAACGCGTGGTTTGTCGACAATGTACGTTATGTGGGTAATGCCAATGAAGAACTGGATAGTCTTGCGGTAGTTGATTTGCATAAGACAGCTGTGGTCAACCTTCAGTTTGCCGGGCAAGTAAAAGCTCCTTCACAAGCATCGGTTGCCGACTCGACACGGAGCATTACATTCAAGCATTATGAGCCGAATGAACTGATTTACGAAATCAATTCGCAAGCCGGAGGTACGGTAGTCTTCTCTGAAATCTATTATCCCGAGTGGCAAGCTTTTGTGGATGGAGAAGAAGTCCCCGTAGGCAGGGCCGACTACGTGCTTCGTGCGATAAATGTTCCCGGCGGAAAGCACACTGTCCGTTTACTTTTCGAACCGAAATCGGTCACCATTACCGAAACCATCGCTTATTGTGCATTGGGCATCCTTCTTGTTGGTGCCGTCGTGCTGATTGTGCTTCGTGTGCGGAAGCGTAGGTGATTCTCGCCACAGATTCATGCAGATTCTTTTATTTGCGTGAATCTGCGATTCAAGAGAAATAACTTAAGAAACTGTTTTGAATTTCTACAAAAAGTTTTTCTTGGCTTGATGTATTCGTTTTCGTGTGTGCTTTGGGCGATTTTTTGGTCCTTTCCGCTTCTGTTCTTCGTCAGATAGCCCGCTATCTTCCTCATCACAGAAGCGGAAAAGCCTCAAAAACTCATCCCAAATCATCACACGATAAATTCAAAACAGTTTCTAAAAAATCTGTGTAATCTGTGGTGAAAAACATCATTCATTTTTTATACAGCAGGCGCAGAGCGAACTTAAAATGGAGTAGGACTGTCCGCACATAGCCATAGTGGCGGCACATGATGCGGAAACGCTCGCGGAGAGAAGCACGGTGATTGCGTGTAGTCATTCCTTCGTTGAGGTAATCGATGAGGACGAGATGTGTATTGTGTAGCGTGTGGCTTTGCTTCATTACACGGATGCACCAATCGAAATCGGCAGAGAAACGATAGCTGAGGTCATAAGAAACGGCATGATCCCGGCGTGCGAAGAATGCCTGATGGCAAACAAGCATTCCTTGGCTGAAACTGTGCCATGTAAGGTTTTCGGGCGGTTCGAGGCGGCGCATCCGCAGGAAATGACCTTCTTCGTCCACTATGGCGGTACGTCCATAGATGACATCGGGCAGTTCGGTTAATCCCGTAAGGCTATGGACGATAAGCTGGAGGGTATCGTCTTCGTGCAGCTCATCCCCCGCATTGAGGAAACACACATAGTCGCCCGTAGCGAGGCGGATGCCTTTGTTCATGGCATCGTATAACCCGTGGTCGGGCTCACTCACTACTGTATGGATATGCTCGCGGTAACGGGTGACGATGCTCATCGTCTTATCGGTAGACGCACCGTCGACAATGATGTATTCGATGTTCTTGTACGTCTGGGTGATGACGCTTTGTATCGTGTCTTCGATGAGTGCCCCGGCATTATAGGTGACGGTAATGATGGAGAACTTGGGGTGCAGGTGCTGTAGCATGGGTTAGTCGTTTTGTCCGGTGATGTGGTTATAGATTCCGATGTATTTCATTGCCACTACATGTTCGGCATAAGTGCTGAGCGTTTTGCGGCGTGCTTCGGTGCTGAGGCTTTGGTAATCGCCTTCGGTAAGCGACCAGCAGATGCCGTTTGCCAAATCTTCGGCAGAACGGTAGCGGGCGACATATCCGTTGTGCAGGTGGTCTATCATTTCGGGGATGCCTCCGATGCAGAAACCTACGCAAGGAACACCACACGACATCGCTTCCATGATGGTGTTTGGCAAGTTCTCTTGAAGTGACGGAGTGACAAAGAGGTCGACAGCGTTATAAATAGTCGGCATTTCTTTTTCCTTGCCTACATACTTGAGGCAATAGACTGGGAATGGAAAGAGAGCGGCATATTGTTGCGATTCCTTGCCTACCACCACCACGGCAAGTTCGCGGCAAAAATCGGGTTGTTTCTCATGCAGGATGCGGCAGGCTTCCACTAAATAATCGATGCCTTTTTTCTTGTCGGTAATCTTCATTGAACTGAACAGCAACAATCGTTTATCCTCAGGAAGGTTCAATTTCCGTCGGGCGGCAAGCTTGTCTGTAGGATGAAACAGGTTTGTGTTGATAGGATTGGGAATATTGGTTACGGTATGTCCGAGGGTAAGGACACTTTTCTTAGCCAATCCTTCCAGCCAGCGGCTGCACGCAACGAAAGTAATGGGGGCATTCTTGTAGAGGTGTTGCTTCTTGATGAAAGTCTTATAAGACAAATCGTGCTTATGCCCACGGTAAAGCAAATGACAATCGTGGCATTGCGTTTGGTAACGGGTACAATCCTGTGCGTGGTGGCAGATACCTGTCACAGGCCACATATCATGCATTGTCCATACTACGGGTTTGCCCGATTGTAGTATTTTCTCGATGTCTTTCAGTGAGAGCATACCTTGATTGACCCAATGCAGGTGAATGACATCGGCTTGGCTGAATTCGGGCAATGAAGTAACGTCGGTACCTGTATTGGCAATATCTACGGCGAAGAGGTTGTGTCTTTTAAAGCGGTTGGCTTTCCATATTACGATACGTTCCCATACGAATTGCCAGATTTGCCGCCACGACTTCTTCAGTGCCACTACAGTTACTTGGTCGGTCTGTTTGTCACGTACCAGCATCTTGGCTTTGATGCCACTGTTTTTCAAAGCTTCCATCAGTCGGCTTGCGGCAATGGCTGCTCCGCCGATACGTTCGGATGTATTTATGATAAGTACCCTCATATTTCGTCAAAGTTTTTGCAAAGGTACGATTTTCTCTAAGATAAATTCGCTACTTTTGTGCGATATGAAAAGAAAAATGATATTTGTCCCCGCCGGAGGCTTGGCAAACCGCATCCGTGCTACGCTTTCCGCCATTGCTTTGGCGGAACAGACCGGCATTGAATTGAAAGTAACCTGGTTTCGTGATTGGGCATTGCATGCCGCTTTCCGTGATTTGTTTGTGCCCGGACGTCTGCCGGAAGGAGTACACATCGTTGAGGCGTCGGTTATGGATTTGCTGGTGTACGATCGTCCAAGGCAGAAGAACTTCCGTGTTCCCGCCTTGTTTCAGAAGGTGATGTTCCGCGCGTGTCTGTACGAGCATCAGATAGATGCACTCCGCACACAAGGTTTCGATTTTGAGGAATGGGTGAAGCAGGAAGGGAATGTCTATATGGCGTCCTATTTGCCTTTTTATGCTTATCCTGATGCGCTGTTACACGAGGTGTTCCGTCCCGTACCACAAGTGGAGGAGGTCATAGAAAGGCGTGTTTCCGTTTTTTCGGCTTATACCGTAGGCGTTCATATCCGCCGTACCGACAATACCTTGTCTATCAAGCACAGCCCGTTGGAATTGTTCTTCGACTGTCTGGATAAGGAACAAGCGGCACATCCCGACCTTTGTATCTACCTTGCCACCGATTCGGAAGAAGTGAAACAGGCGATGCGCGCCCGTTACGGCGAAAGAATCGTCTGTGCCGAAAGCAAAGCCGACCGAGGTTCTACGGCAGGTATCCGCGAAGGTATAGCCGACTTGTGGACGCTGGCACGCACACGGAAAATATACGGTTCGTTCCATAGTTCGTTCTCCGAATTGGCTGCAGAGCTGGGGGGAATCCCGTTGATTGTGGTGAAAACGGAAAATAAGTGAGATGTTTTAATTTTATACACAATATGCTGAAAGAAAATAATCAAGACCGGAAATGGAAGACGCTGAAGAGTGAATACCTCATCAAGCGACCTTGGCTTACGGCACGAAAAGATCACGTACAGTTGCCTACAGGAGCGGAAAACAAAGAATATTATGTGCTGGAATACCCTGATTGGATAAACGTGCTGGCTATTACGAAGGACGGACATTTCCTGATGGAACGCCAATATCGTCACGGATTGGGATTGACCTGTTACGAAATCTGTGCGGGAGTATGCGAAAAGGGAGAGTCGGCTTTAGAAGCTGCCAAACGCGAACTGTATGAAGAAACAGGTTTCGGTGGAGGGACATGGCAACATTGGATGGATATTTCCGCCAATCCCAGCACGACGAATAACCTGTGTCATTGTTTCCTGGCTACCGGTGTGGAGCGTGTTTCCACCCAGCATTTAGAAGAAACCGAAGATATCAGCATCGAATTGCTTACTCCCGATGAGGTGCGTACCTTGCTGGTAGGCGACCATATCAAACAAGCACTGATGGCGGCTCCGCTTTGGAAATATTTTGCCGTGAACAAACTACTGTAGGTTTTTCACCACAGATTACACAGATTAAGAAGCTGTTTTGAATTTATCGCCCAAAGCACACACGAAAACGGATACATCAAGTCAAGAAAAACTTTTTGGAGAAATTCAAAACAGCTTCTAAAAAATAAGTAACTGCCCCCTGTGGTGAAATAATAATTTATAAATCTGTGTAATCCTGTGGTGATGAAAAAACGAATCACGCTCCGAAGTCTCCTCGCAACGTCCGCTTGATGCGGCGGATGGCTTTTGCCCAAAAGCCGTTGGTGCGGTGATAATAACGGGCAAAAGCTTTGCGGGCTTCTGTATTTTCAACAAGGGGAGAAATAGGAATGACAGGCAGCGGGTGCATCCATAAGTTGGAGGCATAGAGACCGCCTCCACCACAGTTGGTACCCGTACCATCGAAACCTGTGTTTTGCACCAATGACTTGCCTACGTTCAATGAAAGGATGTCGGCAAGGAAGAGGCTGGCATTCCAGCGTATTGCCCACGAATTGTTTTTACCTGCTATCTGTCGCCGGAGCATACGGGTGAAGGGATAGTTCCCGTTGAAATCAAATGTACGGGTGAGGCGACGGGCTTCCAGTTGGGCAAGCAAAGCTTTTCCGTCGGGATTGAAATGCTTCCATGCTCTTGCCCATGTTGCCCATCCCCAGCTTCCCGTCCACTTGATAAGGAAAGTGTCGGGCAGTGCAGGGTCTTGGGTAAAGTCGCACGCCTGAATGTGTCCTACTCGTTCTTCATCCTTGTAAGTCTCTAACGCATCGTTCATAAAACGCAGGAAGTAGGGCGATACCACCAAGTCGTCTTCCAGTACAATCACACGCCCGTAGGTATTGACTTGTGTAGTCACACCATCGATGATATTGCGGGCAAGTCCCCAGTTTCCGGTGCGCTCGACAAGGGTAATCTGCTTAAAGCCATTGATGCCTCGGATGTATCGGCGCACTTCATCCACGTTGGGACGGTCTGCTTCGCTTCGGGCTTGGTCGGCATAGACAAAGAGCCGGCTTTCTGCAGCTTCGGCATTGGTTTGCAAAGATTCGATGACCCGGCGGGTATGTTCGGGACGATTGTAGACGAAAAGGAGAATCGGAGCGTACATGGCTTTAATGAATAATTAATAGTTAATAATTAATAGCGGGCTGTTTCATTCAAGTAAGAAGTGCGGTGCTTCCTTGCGGGTTCGCCGGCGGATGCATATAACTTCGTGTGTCTTTCCACTTAGCTTCAAGGCAAGATGCAGATAAGTGCATCCGTCTTTCCATTTGTGATGCATGAAGGCGGACAGGCTTTTCTTCACGCAGGCAAGGACGCTATAGGCAAAAGCGTTTCCGAAAGTGCGGTTCAGGTTGGTGTACTCGGAGAGCAGATACACGTACTCGGTGCGGAAAAACACCTCACGGGTCATGGGGCGCGACTGGCGGTCGTGGTTCCCGTATGCTTCTGGTACATAGCCCACTTTCAATCCGTGGCGGTGCAGGCGGTTGATATAATCCTTGTCTTCGCCATAATGGTAAAAGAGCGGGGAAAATCCGCCTACTTTCCGTAGCGTATGGATAGGAATGAACCAGAAAGCAGCATTGATGAAGGGAGCTTCCACCAGTTCTTTCCCAATCGGAAGGTTCTTACGGCAGGAGCATCCGATGTATTGGGCGAACCCTTTATCCAATTCATTTCCAGCCCCATTCAAATGTACAGGCGAGAAGATGCCGAATGTGGGATAACGTCCGGCCCGTTCCGCCAGCATGCCAAGAGTATCAGGACTGACCCACGCGTCTTGGTTCAGAAGGAAGGCAGCGTTGTAGCCTTCGGTCAAAGCAAGTCGCAGGCCGATGTTGTTTGCCCGTCCGAAACCTAAGTTCTGTCCGTTGGCGATGAGGCGTACCCACGGATAAGATGTTTGCAGAAGTGTCACTGTACGGTCTGCCGAACCGTTGTCAATTACCAGTACATCGGTAGGATACACGGAATGCATCAGGCTTTCCAAGCAAGGCTTCATCCATTTCTCAAAATTATAAGATACGATGATGGTCAGTATTTTCATTAGCTTTTTATTTTATTTGGTTCACCACAGAGGACACAGAGTAACACAGAGAAAAAATTAAAAACTCTGTGTGCCTCTGTGTTCTCTGTGGTGAAATATATATGATATTCACTTCGCAAACAACATCAGCAGAGTTGTCCACCGGTCATGTAATCGTTTAGTGAAGCTCACGGCAGGTACGCCCGTCCATGCTTTTGCCTTTTCCCAAAAGCGGGTTTCATCACCCAAACCTTTTTGTTTTTCAAGAAGGCGGAAGAGGCGGTACAGCCCTCGCTTCTTTTCGTAAGGCAAATGCCATACGGCAAGATGCTCGTCTTCGGGACGTACATTGTTGAATTGCGGAGAAGTCCACATCCGCTTTACATAACGGTTTGCTATGGCATTACATAAGCCCAACCGCTCGGCAAGGACACTAAGCACATGCGCTTCTTCGTTCAGCTTGGGAGCCTGGCGGTCGGCTTGGGCAAGGTTGAATGCCCAAAGCTCAGGATATGCCTCATTGATACGGCGTACGTTATCCCCCCTTAACCCGATGAATTCCCCTCCGTAGTAGGCAAGTGGCAACTGGGGAGGTTTGCCGTAGCAGGCTTCGTAAAACGTTTCCATCTGCGGCAGGGTGATGCCGTTAATAGTAGCGGAACGGTCGGTGATAAACTCATAGAGTGCACTCCCATTGTTGCGGATTTCATCGAAAAGCGGGTCGAGCGGCATGCGGCACAAACAATCAGCATCGCACACCAGTAACGTGTCGTCTGCTTTTATCCGTCCGTCCATCCTGCTAAGAATATCGTATAGATAGAATTGGTTCTGCCATGCTCCGTACCATCCCTTTGGCGGACGCCGTGTATAAGGAAGCGTGACGGTCTCCACGCTTAGTTCATCGAACAATTCCAGCAGAAAACGGGGCAATCCTTCACGCTTCAGATTCGTGAAGAACAATAGCCGTGCCGTAGGGTTATAGTGCCGGAAGGTGCGAAAGAAAGGCACCTGTATCTGCATATACACCGAGTGCACCAATGCTGAGTCGCCCTTCTGCCCCATCTGCGGGTAGAAACTCGCCTCGTCTGCAGATTCGCGATAGAACCAAGTGATGATGTAGTCGGTCATAATGGTTTCGTTTGGGATTTTCACCACAGATTACACCGATTCATTTTATGAATGAAAAAACGGTGTAACGCTGCGTTTATTAGTTTTGCGGTAAAGATAAGGATTTTCCGGCACATTATGCAACAGGAAACGACAATTCTCATCCTTTGCTTGGATTAATGATTTTTAACGACTCTATATGCAGGGTTTCGTACTTTTGGTTCTTTATAGGGCAAAGACGTCTTTGGAATAACAATTTTTGTATCACTTTTAAAAACAGATTTGAAATGAAGAAAACGATAAAAACCGTTCGATTTTTTGCTTCCCTGCTGATGTTGGGATGTGCTTTGGGTTTCACTGCCTGCAGCGATGACGATGAGAATACACCTCAAGCCCCCGACACAACAGTGACCACCGATGCTGTTTATGGCGAATATACGGGAACAATGACTACCTATACTTTCACTACGCAAGCTGAAGGTGAAGAAGCTCCCGTCGGTACGGAAGTAGAAGCGACCGTGGCAGACGACACCATCTGTGTGAACAGTTTCCCCATCCGCGACATCGTATTGTCGGTAGTAGGTGATGAGGCATTGGCAGACCAGATTGTGGAAGCCGTAGGCGATGTAGACTATAAAATCGGTTACAAACCGGCACTTGCCGCTGAGCAGGACAGCATCAGCTTGGCTTTGAATCCCGAACCATTGAAACTTTCGGTTGTCCTTCCTTCGGATTCAGAAGAAGAAGCCGCACCTTTGGCTATCGAGGTGAAGGTAGAAACGGATGCGGACGGAAGTTATGCGGTAGAGAGCGGTAAACTGAAATTCCGTTTTGCCGCTACGGAGGTGTTGATAGGTGAAGGCGAGGGACAGACTGCTCTCCCCAATTTTACCGCCACGACTTTCGACTTCGATATGGACCAAAGTAAAGTGTCCCATAATTGATTTACCGATAGAAGGCAATTTTCCTGTAGGGGCGAGGTTTGTCCGCTGGAATGCACTGGTAGGTGTTTTCAGGCGAGCAGACCTCGCCCCTACGGCGTTTTTTCATGGCAGGTAATGCCGTATCCACTCGTTCACGTCGTAGGCGGCGCGGACAGGTTCGGGCACTTCGGCAAGAGGACTTTCGATGAAGGCACGGAGCTGCTCTATCGGGTCTTTCCCAAGGATAAAGATATTTTGCGGACGGTAAAAATCGTATGTGGCTATCTCCGGATTATTTGTCAAAAGCTTCTTGTTATAAAAGAGGGCTTCGAGGGGGCGGCGGGTCAGACCGGTTTGTCCCTGTTGGCAGATGTCAATGACACAGCGCGTGCGGGCAAGACGGTCGAGGTATTGAGGATAAGTAAGCTTCTCTGCCGGGGTGCGGGGAATGACAAAATCGCACACAAGGCCTTCTGATTCTAAACAGGTACGAAGATCATGAAGAAGACCAGCACGGTCTTTGGGCAGCCCGCAGAAGAAACAATCGGAAGTGATATCATCAGGTTGGCTCTCGGGATAGCGGAAGTATTGCCCCGTACACTCCATTCCGTATTGCTTTGCTTCGCAAGGGTCGAAACTCGTCAGACGGTATCCGAGGGAGCGGATGGCTTGCAACTCTTGCTGAGGACGACGGAAGGTGGTGCCGACGGGGTTGCAATAGTAGATGTAGCAGGGAACTTCCTTAGGCAGATAGGGACGGATGGCACGGAGCACACGCACGTTGCACGCTTCGTAAATCAGGATAGCATCGCCCGCTTGTGCATGGAGAATCCGGTCGAAGTATTTCTTCGGAAACCAATAATATAAGATTCGCTGGGGCAAGGGGATGCGTCCGGCAAGCAGGCTTCGGGTGATTCCTTTGAACCGTCCGGAGGGATAGCGCAGGAAGTCGGGCAGCATCACGATGTGCTGCTTCACTTCGGGACGAATGCTTTCGAATATTTCCCTTGGTGGGCTGATGACGTAGAGGGTGCTCATCGGGTGTTTTGAAACGCAGATTAACGTGGATTGTTTTTCCTATTTAATAATGTGTATAGGATTATCCGTTTCTACACCATTCAAGCGTACGGTAGTTTCGGATTCCGGTTCTTGATTTTCCCACCAAAACTTATGGCTGAACGTAATGGTGTCTTTCGGCGTGGCGTCGTTCCAGTCGAGGATGATGTATTCGTTGTCATAGTCTCTGTTTCCGTAAAATTCACCGACGGCCAATAGGTAGCTTCCGTCTTTTCTTTGATAGGTTTGTAGCCCATAGAATCGTACTAAAATATCCCTGGTTTGTTCATCGGTTACAAGCGAATCTTTCTTATAGGTCTTGTTCCGGTAAATCATTTTGATGCCTTGATTGGCAATGGAGTTTTCAGTTTCGGGATTCAGCAGGTCGTTTCCTTCGGCATCGGTCACTTCGATATTGATATTAAACGGATAGATGTCCCAAATCACGTCAGGGTCTGGCTCGTCTAAGTTCTCGTTGTCATTGCAGCTCGTAAAGCAACAAAGGCTAAGGAGTATCGCTCCTAATAATAAGTATCTTGTCTTCATAATGGGTTGGTCTTTTGATTGTTTCCGCAAATGTAGCAAAATTCCGTTACTTTGCAAACGATTTTTACACTCCTTCTGAGGTTCATCCAAAGGCATCTGTGGAACGCATGCAGGCGATGCTTCGACAAGCCTCTGTAGCAGGTCTTGCCATTTCGTGTATGAAAACTGTATTGAAACATGGCGGCCTCTACATTATTTTTAGCGTTACAAAATTAGCAAAATAGGGAACAGGTAAATCCTATACAAAAATATGAAAATCAGCGAAGTATAATGCGTTTTAGGTGCTTTTTTCAGGTTCATCCGACATTTCGCGTGATAGTTGTTAATTAACGAAGAAAACCGCTGAA
>URCM01000036.1 GCA_900546355.1 uncultured Bacteroides sp. | reverse complement strand
AGTGTTGTGCTCTACCTGCTGAGCTAGCGAATCAAACCTGCCTGCAATCATTTCTCGATTGCGATTGCAAAGGTACGGCTTTTTTCTGTATCTGCAAATAAATCATCAAAAAAAAATCAAAAAATCAAGTTTTATACGCCGAATGCCTTAGATACTGGCTTAAATTTATCATGTGAAAATTCAGAATGTACTTTTGAAGTATTTCTGACCCTTGTGATGAAGGAAATAACATAGCGAACTTCTGCAATGAGCAGAATCGGGAATGCCCCAAATCGTCCCCAAACACACGAAAAACAGATGCATCAAGACGAGAAAAATTTTTACAGGAATTCAAAATAGTTTCTTAATAATCCTCAATTAAAGCCTGACAAGACAATATTTTCTTTGTTTTTTCCTTACTTTTGGCAAAGTATTTGTAATGTTTTTCTTAAAACCATTTAAAGTATTGAATTGATTATGATGTATTGGATTCTATTTATCGGCATTGCCATCCTCAGTTATCTGGTGCAAGCCAACCTGAAAAGAAAATTCGACAAGTATTCGCACATGGTGCTCTCCAACGGAATGACCGGACGAGAGATTGCCGAAAAAATGTTGCGCGACAACGGCATCTACGATGTACGGGTAACCAGCACACCGGGAATGCTCACCGACCATTATAACCCAACCAACAAGACCGTCAACCTGAGCGAAGGGGTATATAATACGTGCAGCATAGCCGCAGCAGCCGTAGCTGCACACGAGTGTGGACATGCCGTGCAACATGCGCGTGCCTATGCTCCGCTTCAGATGCGCTCGGCACTGGTGCCCGTAGTGCAATTCTCGTCTTCCATTGTGCAATGGGTATTATTGGCAGGCATGTTCCTCATCAACACATTTCCACAACTGATGCTGATTGGTATCTGCCTGTTCGCCATGACTACTTTGTTCAGTTTCATCACGCTTCCCGTAGAGATTGATGCCAGCCGGCGTGCGTTGGTGTGGCTAAGAGGTGCAGGGGTGACCAACAATTACAACCAGTCGCAAGCATTTGACGCTTTAAAGTCGGCAGCATACACATATGTAGTAGCCGCACTCGGTTCGCTCGCCACCTTAGTATATTATATCCTAATTTTCACCAACCGCCGCGAGTAAGGACATTTTATATGTAACGTAACGTTTTTTTCCGTATTTTTGCACCACTAAACTTTAAACCGATTTTTATTATGGCAACAAAACCCTGCATACCCAAAGGAACCAGAGACTTTTCGCCCGTGGAAATGGCGAAACGCAACTACATATTCGACACCATCCGCGAAGTGTTCCGTCTCTACGGATTCCAACAAATAGAGACACCCGCCATGGAGGCTCTTTCAACCTTGATGGGTAAATATGGCGATGAAGGCGACAAGCTTTTGTTTAAGATACAAAACTCAGGCGATTATTTTTCGGGACTGACCGATGAAGAATTGCTCTCGCGCAACGCCGCAAAACTTGCCTGCAAATTTTGTGAAAAAGGATTACGCTACGACCTAACCGTTCCTTTCGCACGCTACGTCGTGATGCACCGTGATGAAATCACCTTCCCTTTCAAGCGTTTCCAAATACAACCCGTATGGCGTGCAGACCGCCCGCAGAAAGGACGTTACCGTGAATTTTACCAATGCGACGCCGATGTAGTGGGAAGTGACTCACTCTTGAATGAGGTAGAACTGATACAGATGCTCGATACGGTGTTCTGCAAATTCGGCATCCGTGTAGCTATCAAAATCAATAACCGCAAAATCCTGAGCGGTATTGCCGAAATCATCGGCGAGGCGGACAAGATAGTGGATATTACCGTAGCCATCGACAAACTGGACAAAATCGGACTGGAAAACGTCAATGCCGAACTGGCATCAAAAGGTATCCCGCAGGAAGCCATCGACAAGCTACAACCTATCATCTTGTTAAGCGGAACGAACCAGGAAAAGCTTGATACTTTGAAACAAACACTTGCTTCGAGCGAAATTGGAATGAAAGGCATAGAAGAAAGCCTATTTATCCTGAGTACGATTGAAGGATTGGGCATCCGCTCGGAAGTGGAACTCGACCTCACTCTGGCGCGCGGGCTGAACTACTACACGGGAGCCATCTTCGAAGTGAAGGCACTCGACGTACAGATAGGAAGCATCAGCGGAGGTGGACGATACGATAACCTGACCGGCGTGTTCGGTCTCTCGGGAGTATCGGGGGTAGGCATTTCATTCGGTGCCGACCGTATCTACGATGTGCTCAACCAGCTCGACCTCTATCCCAAAGAGACTTCGGCAAGTACACAGGTATTATTCGTCAACTTCGGAGCGACAGAAGCCGCTTACGTGCTTCCCATTTTAGCAAAAACGCGTCAGGCAGGCATCCGCGCTGAAGTCTTCCCCGATGCTTCGAAGATGAAAAAACAGATGAGTTATGCCAATGCCAAAGCCATCCCCTTTGTGGCGATTGCGGGAGAAAACGAAATGCAGGAAGGCAAGCTCACACTTAAGAACATGACTACAGGCGAACAGTCTTTGGTCGTTCCCGACGAACTGATAAAGGTGTTACAAAACACTTAATATCCATAAAAACGCCACAGATTACACCAGTTTCACGATTGATGCAGAATCATTGTGAAACTGGTGTAATCTGTGGTGTACAATCCCCCTACTTCTCACTTTTAAACTTCAGCTGCTTCTTTGGCGTGATACCCAAACCTTTCAACATTTCCGCTTGGCGGATTACATTGCCTTTTCCCTCAGAAAGTTGTCCTAATGCCGTTTCATAGGCAGAAGACGCCGCTTTCAGCGTTTCGCCTATACGTTCGAACGTTTCAGTGAAACCAGCTAATTTTTCATAAAGTGCAGTACCACGTTGCACGATTTCCTGAATGTTCTTCTCCTGATATTCCCGCTTCCACAAGTCGAGCGCAAGACGAAGTGCAGCTATCAAGTTCGTAGGACTCATCAGCACCACCTTCTTGCGGTAAGCATAATTCCACAAATCGGGATCGGTCTGCAGAGCAAGCACATAAGCAGGTTCATTGGGGATGAACATCATTACAAAATCGAGCGCGCCGACATCGTAACGCGAATAATCTTTACAGCTCAGTTCATCGATGTGCGCCCGCACCGATGCCAAGTGAGCTTTCAAAAACCGTTCCTGTTCCTCACGTTCTTCACTCGCCACGTATGAAGCATACGCCGTGAGCGACACCTTTGAGTCTATAATCACCCTCCGGTTGTCTGGATAAGTCACCAGCACATCGGGCTGAAGGCGTTGCCCCTCCTCATTTCGCAAGACATTGCCCTCGGCATCTTTCAGGAACGACTGACGGAAATATTCCTGCCCTTCGTGAAGCCCTGAATTTTCCAGTATCGTTTCCAATATCATCTCCCCCCAATTGCCTTGCATTTTCGAATCGCCTTTCAGCGCACGGGTCAGATTGTTGGCGTCATCACTGATTTGTTTATTCAGCCGGACCAGTTCCTTGATACGGTCTTCCAAGGAGAAACGTTGCTTCGATTCTTTGTCGTATACTTCCTCTACCCGGTGCTTGAATTCCTTCAAATTATCGCCAAACGGTTTCAACAAAGCACCTAAGCTCTCCGCGCTCTGGCGGTTGAACACTTCGGCACGCTGGCGGAATATCTTATCGGCAAGGCTCTCGAATTCCAAAGCCGAACGCTTGTGCAGTTCTTCCACTTCCCGCCTCTGCTCCACCAGTTTCTCTTCCAAGCGGCGGCGTTCGGCCTCAAGCATCTCACGGGCATGGGCTTCCTGCATCTTCAGTTCAGCCGCTAATACGGCATTCTTCCGTGAAGCAAGCCCCCAGCCCGCCACGCTTCCGATGATAAGTCCGATAATAAGGTATATGATTTCCATTTTGTGTTTTCGTTTTACGGCAAGCAAAGATAACAAAATATGCCCGAACTACCAAGAAAAGCCAAGCCATCGCCGTAAAAATCCGTCAACCGCAAGCTGAATTTCTTACACTTACAATCCTCCATCTATGCATCAATCTGACAGCTTCCGGACTGCCAACTTGTCAGTCCAGAGGTTTGGCACGGTTTTGGTAGAAGAAGAAGTGGTTTGCATCAGCAAACCGGATAAAAAACGTATAACAACAAAAAAAACAATATTGCATTATGAACATTAAACCGTTAGCAGACAGAGTGCTGATTCTTCCGGCACCTGCAGAAGAAAAAACAATCGGCGGAATCATCATCCCCGACACAGCTAAAGAAAAACCGTTGCAAGGTGAAGTGGTAGCCGTTGGCAATGGCACAAAAGACGAAGAAATGGTCTTGAAGGCAGGCGACCAAGTATTGTATGGTAAATATTCGGGCACCGAAATCGAACATGATGGTGTGAAATACCTGATTATGCGCCAGAGCGATGTACTCGCCGTACTTAATTAATAATTAATAATGAACAATTAATATCGAAGAATCATGGCAAAAGAAATACTTTTCAATATTGATGCCCGCGACCAGTTGAAGAAGGGCGTGGACGAATTGGCGAATGCCGTAAAAGTAACCCTTGGTCCGAAAGGACGTAACGTCATCATCGAAAAGAAATTCGGTGCTCCGCAAATCACCAAGGACGGTGTAACTGTTGCTAAAGAAGTGGAATTAGCTGACCCGTTCCAGAACACAGGTGCGCAGTTGGTTAAATCTGTAGCTTCGAAGACTGGTGACGATGCAGGTGACGGTACTACTACTGCTACTGTATTGGCTCAGGCTATCGTAGGCGTGGGACTGAAGAACGTTACCGCAGGAGCCAACCCGATGGACTTGAAACGTGGTATCGACAAAGCCGTTGCCAAAGTAGTAGAGTGCATCAAGTCACAAGCTGAAACGGTAGGTGACAACTACGACAAGATTGAACAAGTAGCTACCGTATCTGCCAACAACGACCCCGTCATCGGTAAGTTGATTGCTGATGCGATGCGTAAGGTTTCTAAGGACGGTGTCATCACCATCGAGGAAGCCAAAGGTACCGACACTACAATCGGCGTAGTAGAAGGTATGCAGTTCGACCGCGGTTACTTGTCACCCTACTTCGTAACCGACACTGAAAAGATGGAATGCGTAATGGAACGCCCGTACATCTTGATTTACGATAAGAAAATCAGCAACCTGAAAGACTTCTTGCCTATCCTCGAACCGGCCGTACAAAGCGGACGTCCGTTGTTGGTCATTGCAGAAGATGTGGATAGCGAAGCATTGACCACTTTGGTAGTCAACCGTCTGCGTGGCCAGTTGAAGATTTGCGCCGTGAAGGCTCCGGGCTTCGGCGACCGCCGCAAGGCTATGCTGGAAGATATTGCCATCCTAACCGGTGGTGTTGTCATCAGCGAAGAAAAGGGCTTGAAGCTGGAACAGGCTACTATCGATATGCTGGGTTCTTGCGAAAAGGTTACCATCACGAAAGAAAACACGACTATCGTGAACGGTGCGGGCGACAAGGACAACATCTTGGACCGTATCAACCAAATCAAAGCCGAAATCAAGAACTCTACTTCCGACTATGACAAGGAAAAATTGCAAGAACGTCTTGCCAAATTGTCAGGTGGTGTAGCTGTATTGTATGTAGGTGCAGCCAGCGAAGTGGAAATGAAAGAAAAGAAAGACCGTGTGGATGATGCATTGTGCGCTACACGTGCTGCAATCGAAGAAGGTATCGTTCCGGGCGGTGGTGTGACTTACATCCGTGCCATCGATGCTTTGGAAGGCTTGAAAGGTGACAATGCCGATGAAACTACCGGTATCGAAATTATCAAACGTGCCATCGAAGAGCCGTTACGCCAGATTGTTGCCAACGCAGGCAAGGAAGGTGCAGTAGTTGTACAGAAAGTACGTGAAGGTAAAGGTGACTTCGGTTACAATGCCCGTACCGATGTTTACGAAAACCTGCATGCCGCAGGTGTCGTTGACCCCGCTAAGGTAACGCGTGTGGCTTTGGAAAATGCAGCTTCCATCGCCGGCATGTTCCTGACTACGGAATGTGTTATCGTAGAAAAGAAAGAAGAAAAACCTGAAATGCCTGCCGCAGGCATGGGAGGCATGGGCGGAATGATGTAATTTCCGATCCAACATAAAGTCCGAAAGCGGAGATACAAGCGTGTATCTCCGCTTTTTTTGTATCGTTTTTGAAAGGTTTTATCCACTACAGAAAACTATACTCAAAATACCATAGAAGCAAATTATAGTCAATCAGAAAAGGATTGCGAAAAATGGAATGGAACGCAGAGACGCAGAAGCGCAAAGTTTATTTTCTAAAGAGAGTAAAGCACACAGAGAGTGGCATTTAGCTCCGTGTTCTTTGCCTTCTCTCTAAATTATTCCTCTGCGTCTTTGCGTCTCTGCGTTCGATTTTTTCGCAAACCAATTTTGTTTTACTATAAAAAACCTTGTGTACTTCTACGATAAAATATTAATCCGCAAAAACTACATTAATCCGCGTTTTTTTATTAACTTTAGGGACAACTTAAACCCTAAACCCTGAATGCCTATGACCAAAGAAGAATTGATGCGTAAAGCCATAGAGCTTTCGGTACGCAATGTAGCCGAAGGAGGAGGCCCGTTTGGAGCCGTTATCGCACGCAACGGAGAAATCATTGCCACAGGCACCAACCGTGTGACTCCAGAACACGACCCTACCGCACATGCCGAAGTAAGTGCCATCCGTGCCGCATGCCGCAAGCTTGGCACATTCGACTTGAGCGGATGCGAAATCTATACCTCGTGCGAGCCTTGCCCCATGTGCTTGGGTGCCATCTATTGGGCACACCTCGACCGCATGTACTACGGAAACGACAAACACGATGCCGCCCGTATCGGATTCGATGACGCATTCATCTACAAAGAACTGGAACTGAATCCTGAAGACCGCCGTCTGAAGTCGGAACGCCTCTTGCCCGAAGAAGCCCTCAAAGCTTTCACCGACTGGGAAAATAAAACAGACAAAACAGCGTACTAATGATTAATGTGCTAATGTGGCAATGCGATAATGTATTCTCACATTAGCACATTATTCATTAGCACATTAACAAAAAAGGTTGCAAAGCTCTACGCCCTGCAACCTCCACTATTCATTCCATTTTCATTTACTTTTTACCTACATTCAAAAAAATCCTAATCTTCTGTCAACGTGTCATGTCTTCCCAGATACGCACGTTATTGTTTCTCATTTCCAGAAGACCTGCTACAAGAATTTTTTTCACTCTTTTAAGCATGCTAGTTGTCTGTTTTTATGTTTTACGACACAAAAGTACAGATTTACGCCTTACGTTATCATGCTTTACAACATATATTTGTACAAACCTGCCAAATTCTTGACATAAGTCAACTTGATAAAAGCTCAGGCTTTTTTCTCCTTGGTCTCGGTATGCGCCTCTACTACATTCACCACATAGTCGCCCAGTTTCTCACATTCGGCAATGAGGTCCATGTAGTGCACGCCCGTCTGGTAATTGTATGCCTTTTCGTTGATGTCCACTACGTTGCGGTCTTTCAACTGGTCGCGGTAATTGTTGATTTCGTGTTCCAGATTGAACGAGCGGTTCACATCCACGGCGTGATGCGTGTCCTCTATCAGCTCAATCATTTGCGCCAAGGCAGTATCAGTCAGCTGGAACATCTGTTCGATATGACCATACTGTTCTTCGGTAAACTCCACGTTGGTGCGCCGCCTGTGGTTCATCGTACGTGCCAGGTTGTAACAACTGTCCCCGATGCTTTCTATCTCGCTCACTTCGCGCAGCATCTCGCGGATTTGCAACTTACTTTCCGAGCTTAACCGCCCTTCAGACACTTGGGTCAGATAGGTCGCTATCTCTACCTCCATATTGTCGCTGATGCCTTCATATTTCTCGATGCGGGCAAAGAGCTTGTTGAAATCATTCTCGCCTTCCGTATGGAGCAATTCGCGCACCATCCCGAACATCCTCCGTATGCGCTCGGCGAAAAGATTGATTTCCTTCCGTGCCTGCAAGATGGAAAGTTCAGCCGTGGAAAGCATACCTCCCGATATGAACTGCAAGCGGTATTCCTCTTCCGTCTCCTTCTGCGGGATGAATCTGCATACCGTCTTCTCTATCAGCTTGACAAACCATATCAGGATCAATACATTGCATACATTAAAGCATGTGTGGAACGCCGAGAGTTTAAACGAAACCGCCGCTCCTCCCGCATCGCTCACCTGCATCCAGTCATCGATAATCCAGCCCACCATGTTCAGAAATGGCTGAAACAATATCAGCACCCAAATCACGCCGAAGACATTAAACATCAAGTGCGCCAGGGCAGCCCTCCTCGCCTGCGTATTAGCGGTAAGTGCCGCCAGGTTGGCGGTAATGGTCGTCCCGATATTTTCACCCAACACCAATGCAGCCCCCAGCTCGAAACTAATCCAGCCGTTGGCACACATAATCAGGGTAATCGCCATCGTGGCAGAAGATGCCTGCACAATCATTGTCAATACCGTACCGATAATCACGAACAAGATGACCGAAAAAAATCCCATATCCGTATAGTTTTGCACAAACGCCAGCATATCGGGATTTTGACTCAGGTCGGGAGCATTCTTTTTCAACAAGTCAAGCCCCATGAACAGGAAAGAAAAACCAAAGATGAACTCGCCGATAGACTTGCGCGAGCTTTTTTGCGAGAAAAGAAGCGGGATGCCAAAAGCCAAGAGCGGAAGGGCAAAGACGGAAATGTCCACTTTGAAGCCCAAAGCCGAAATAATCCAGGCGGTAACCGTAGTTCCGATATTGGCTCCCATAATGACACTGATGGATTGCGTTAAGGTCAACAAACCCGCATTTACGAAACTCACGACCATAACCGTCGTGGCAGAAGAAGATTGCACCAATGCGGTGATGAGCGTACCGGTCAACACACCTGTCACCCGGTTGGTCGTCATTGCTGTCAGGATATTCCGAAGACGGTCGCCCGCAAACTTCTGAAGTCCTTCGCTCATGATTTTCATGCCATACAGGAAGAGGGCAAGCGAGCCTAACAATGCTAAAAAATCATAAAAACTATACTCCATTTATAATTAAGTTAAGATGTTAATTGGCTTTCGGTGTTTATTCCGTAAATTAACGGCAAATTCGTACCAAATGTAATACCTATTACAATCATGTTACAAATATATTGTAAAAACATCAATCAGACAAGAAATTTCCCCGAAGGAAGCAACCTTTTGGAGATTTACAATGATTTCGGACTGGATATGCCTTATGGTGTAGTCAGCGCGAAGGTCAATAACAAGGTAGAAGACCTCAACTTCCGAGTCTATTACAACAAGGACGTAGAGTTTCTCGACATCACCAGCGCATCGGGCATGCGCACTTACTTCCGCTCGCTTTGCTTCATCCTCGTCAAAGCGGTAGAAGAACTCTACCCGCAAGGAAGCATCTCACTGGAACACCCCGTATCGAAAGGATATTACTGCAAGCTGCACCTCGACCGCTCCATCGGACTGGACGACGTAATCCGCATCAAGCAGAAGATGCAGGAAATCATCAATGCCGACATCCCTTTCCAGCGCATCGAATGCCATACCAAACAAGCGGCAGAGATGTTCCTCCAACGCGGCATGACGGACAAAGCCAAACTGCTCCGCACATACGACCAGCTATACACTTTTTATTACCGGCTGGGAAACACCACCGATTGCTACTACGGAAGCCTCGTGCCCAGCACAGGATACATCCGCCTGTTCGACATCGTGAAATATTACGACGGACTGCTTCTGCGCGTACCCGACCGGAAGAACCCTACCCGCCTGCAAGAAGTGGTGAAACAGGAAAAGATGCTCGAAGTGTTCCAGGAATACCGCCGCTGGAACGAGATTCTGGGCATCGCCACCGTAGGTGACTTCAACATTGCGTGCCAGAAAGGATTTGCCACCGAACTTATCAACGTGTCCGAAGCACTTCAGGAAAAGAAGATAGCCCACATAGCCGATGAAATCGCCCACCGCGACCGGAACGGGAAACGGGTGAAGCTGGTGCTCATATCGGGACCGTCTTCATCGGGAAAAACCACGTTCAGCAAACGCCTGAGCGTCCAACTTATCACCAACGGCATACGTCCCTACCCCATTTCGTTAGACGATTATTTCGTGAACCGTGACGACACGCCATTAGACGAACAGGGGAAACACGACTTCGAATCGTTCTATGCCCTCGACCTGCCTTTCTTCGAAGCGCAGATGAAAGAACTGATAGCGGGAAAAGAAATCGAACTTCCCCGCTTCAACTTCGTAACAGGCCAGCGGGAAATGAGCGGGAAAAAGCTCCGCGTCAATGACAACATGATTCTGATATTGGAAGGCATCCATGCCCTCAATCCCGAACTGACCTCGCAAATCCCCGATGAAAACAAATATAAGATTTACGTATCGGCACTCACGACCATCCAACTGGATAACCACAATTACATCCCCACTACAGACAACCGCCTCATCCGGCGCATCATCCGCGACTCGAAATACCGGGGAAGCAGTGCCGAAGACACCATCAACCGCTGGGCAAGCGTACGTGCCGGTGAAGACAAATGGATATTCCCTTATCAGGAAAATGCCGATGCCATGTTCAATTCGGCTCTCCTCTTCGAACTTGCCGTATTGAAAGACTATGCCGAACCGCTCCTGCGTAAAGTGCCCAACAATTGTACGGCATATTCCGAAGCGAACCGCCTTCTGCGTTTCTTAGGCTATTTCACGTCCGTACCCGATAACCAATTGCCTCCCACCTCGCTTCTCCGCGAGTTCCTGGGTGGAAGCAGCTTTGTATATTAATATTTTCAATTTGAACACAGAGACACGGAGACACAGAGATTTTTATAAAAGATAGAGATTATCATACAAATACTTAATTATAAACCTCTGTGCCTCCGTGCCTCTGTGTTCTATCAAAAACAAAACAATGAATAACGGAACTTACACATTCGAAGTGTGCGCCAACTCCGTAGCGAGTTGCCTTGCCGCACAAGAAGGAGGGGCACAGCGCGTAGAACTATGCGCGGGCATCCCCGAAGGAGGGACTACCCCCTCGTATGGTGAAATTACGATGGCACGACGCTTGCTCGATATCCGCCTGCATGTCATCATCCGCCCCCGTGGAGGGGATTTCCTTTACTCCCCCATAGAAGTGGAGACCATGCTGGAAGACATCCGCATGGCACGCCAGGCGGGAGCCGACGGACTGGTATTCGGATGTCTCCGCGAGAACGGAGACATCGATATCGAAACCACCAAACGCTTGATGGATGCCGCCCAAGATACTCCCGTCACCTTCCACCGGGCTTTCGACCATTGCCGAGACCCCTATCGCGCCCTCGATGAACTGGCATCGTTAGGCGTGACACGCATCCTTACCTCGGGCCAACAGCCCACCGCCCCTCAAGGTGCACCGCTCCTCAAAGCGTTGCAAGCTTATGCCGCGGGACGCATCATCCTGTTAGCCGGATGCGGCGTAAACGAAACAAACATCCGCCAACTGGCACAAGACACCGGCATCCGTGAATTTCATTTCTCCGCCCGCAAGAAAGTAAAGAGCCTGATGACCTTTACCAATCCCGAAGTAACCATGGGAGACAAAAACGCGGACGAATACTCGCGCGACGTGACCACCGCCCGACGGGTGCAGGCTACGATTGAAGCGGTATGCGGAAACAAATAAAATGAGTCGAAACCTGTTCACCACAGAGGACACACCGAATTTTTCCTTAGAACCTGTTTAAATGTCCGCAATTAGCCAGTCTGATAGCGTTAAAAAACGCAGTAGTACTTACTTTGCCTCTGAAGTATATATCCAAAGGCGGATGAAGTATATATCCAACCGCACATGAAGTATATATTCATTTTCAAAGGGTATGCATCGACTGAATGCGGACATTCATTTTTAACCATTCCCTTTGGAATGCGCTGTGCCCTCTGGGATGAACCGGCATACGGATGATGAATCAATGTATCATTCCTCCAGCCGGAACCGCCAAGCGCAACAACAGGCGGGGTCGGTGACATCGGGGAAGCACGAAATGCATTCGCATGAGATGCGCTCGTCAATGGTACGGGCAAACCCTGCGTATTCTATCTCGCCCACGGGCTTACACGGATGAAAGGGCATTCCCTTGCGTTCACGTGCCCGCTGCACACGGCACTCGCGGGTGCGGTAGACCAACGTCTTCCCGTCTTCGTCCACGATGATGTCCGCTTCGTTCAGGTTGGCGTAAAAACGGAATTGCAGGGCACGGGCAAGTCCTTCCAATCCGGCATGTTCGGGCAAACCCAGGAACGCCTTGATGCGTTTTGCCTCAATCACGGTAAACCTCCGCCATGCCTCCGCATCGTGATACATCGCCTCGTCCATCCCTCGTGTCCGCTCTACCGACTGAAACCATACACCGTCCATCGCCAGCCAGTTTTTCGAATAATCTTCTATCAACCGTATCAACTCTTCTTTCGAGAGTGAATGTAAAATCTCGTTTTTCATCATGTTTCTTTTTTCATTCACCACAGATTACACTGATTATTCAAATCAATCTTTTTTTAGTCTGTGCAATCTGTGGTGAAAACCAATCTACTATAATCCGTGAACCGTGTTCAACAGCTGGTCTCCCATGCCGATGGTGTATCCGTGTGATTCGAACACCACCCGGTTGAACGTATCGGCAATGATGAAAATAGGCAACCGTGTGCCGGAACTGAGCTTCATTTCCTTCCGGATAGCGGCTTCTATGCTTCCATCCGAATCAATCCCGAACGAAACGGTGGCGGGCAAACCTGCTATCGGAGCCGACATATATTTCTCGTAAGCGGCACGAGAGTGGAAAAGAAGCACGATTTTCCTGCCCCACGCTTCCAGTTCCTTCGCCTTGGCGGCTATGTCCTTCAAGGCATGATTGGTAGGTTCATCACCCACGCCCACTATGCCGAGCACGAAATACCCCCGGCCCGTGGTGAGCAATACCGAAGTCTCCCCGCCTTCCGCATCAATATAATTGGCTTCCGAGTTGAAACTTCCGATGACACTGACCGCCTCATCGCTCTCGCGCACCGCCAACTTCGTATCGGTTTCCTTGCCTTGCTCTACGTTATAGAATGAGACTTGCGCCAGCACGCCCCCTTTTGCCAGACGGGTGCCGGATACCAGCATATAATATCCGGCGGGAAGTACGGCAGGCTCTTTGAACAACTTGCTCCAAGGCTCGAAATCGGGATAAGTCTGAAGCGCAAATCCTTCTCCGTCGAAACGCGACAAGCTGAAATGACGGGCGTATGCAGGGTCATCCAGCCGGGGTATCGGCGTATAGTCCAACTTCAACGTACCTTCCGCCACTTGCTCCGAGCTTCCGCTTTCGAAATCAACCGCTACATCCTTGCCGTTCTCCTTATATAATACATATCCCGTCACACGGTCTATCCATGCGGGAATGCCAATCGAACGTGCCACCGCCACGAAGAATGTATTCCGTGAAGTACGGTCCGCCATACGGCTCTTCCATACGCCTTCGGGGGAAATAACCGTACCCACCGTACACAAGTCATCCCGAAGTGTCAGGCTATCCTTACACCATTCCACCCACGACAAGGGTTTCTCACGGAAACGGGCGGCATCTTCCCCGGATATCGCCTTTTGAAAGAACGAGCGATACGGGGTAAGCATCTCATTCCCGATACGGGGAGCCAAAACCGTAGCCACATCCGCCAACGAATCGGTATGATACAGATGGTCATCGAGCACACGGGCTTCAGCATCGCGAAGGTCTTTTTCGGCAAGCGTACCCAGCAACGCCAGCGCACGTGCGCGCATTTCCCGTCCGGCGGCCTCTTTCAGGAAAGCCTCTATCTCCGAAGCGTTTCCGCGCGAAGCGACAATATAAGGTGTAATCGCTTCTGCGTCATATCCCGTTTCCGATGCAAAGGCACGAATCGCATCTGCATCGGGGAACGTGGCGATATATGCATTGCGGATGGAATCCTCCCGATTGAAACGGATATCGTTCTCAGCACGTTGCTCGGGAGTGACTTCCGGAAGGGCAGGGTTGCCTGCTGGAGGAACAATGTCAAGCGAGAACGAAAGCGTATCGCCTATCTGATGTTCGAGTTTGAGGACTACCTCCTTGTCTTTCCCGAACGACACTTTCCGCATCCCGAAAGCACGGTCTTTCACCGCCAGTACCACCATGTCGCCCAAACCAGCCGACAGGCTTGCCAATCCGTCCTTGTCCGTATGCTGGGATGAAACCGGGTAGAACTCCGCATAATTATAGATGCCGAAGCGCACGCAAGCATCTTCGACGGGCTTCCCGTCTATATCCGTTACCCGTACCGATACAGGTGCGTTTTCCGCATAGTTGCCTATCACGTTTATTTCGGTATAATTGGCGGTGGTGCGCATCACCTCTTCCGGTCCTTCATAACGCCCGAACACCTTGGTATGCATCAGCATCCCCCGGCTTGCCGGCTCGTTGAACCAGCCCAGGTTCAAGACAGGTTCGGGCTCGCAAGCCCCCAGGAAATACCATTTTCCGTCTGCCCATGCCTCTACCCATGCATGATTATCATCGGTATGTGCCCAGCGGGGCGTATATACCTGACGTGCCGGAATGCCCACTGAGCGGAGTGCCGCCACGAGGAAAGTCGATTCTTCCCCGCATCGTCCGTAAGCGGTCTTCACCGTAGCAAGCGGTGAACTGGTCCGTGCATCCGATGGCTGGTAATTCGCCTTCTCGTGGCACCAATGGTTTACTTCGAGTACGGCATCATACATAGACAAGCCTTCCAGACGGGGCATCAATTCATCATGAAACACCATACGGGAACGGTCGAGCGCCTCATTATTCACCCGCACCGGAAGAACGAAGTGCCGGAACACCTCATCCGGAATCGATTGTCCCCAGGCCGTCTCCTCGCGTGTGGCGAACGAGCTTCGGACGTTCTCCAAATAAAACTCACCGGAATAATCGGTCACATCTCCTACCGGCATATAAGCATACAAAAACATCAGGGCATCCCGCTCATCGGATGTAAGTCCTTCCGAATCAAGCACACCAAAGAAATCACCTTCTTGCGGAAACAAAGCTTTCTTCTCTTCGAAATCCGCCTTCACTTGTTTCTCGAACGGAGAGGCGCAAGCAGCCAAAAGTGCACATAGCACACCGACACACAACAATCTGTTCATAAAATTTTTACTTTTAATTTACCACAGAGGACACAGAGTACCACAAAGGATAATAAATAAAGACTCTGTGTGCCTCTGTGTCCTCTGTGGTGAATAGACAACAAAGATAAGGAAAAACGATTCATTTCCAAATTTATTTTCTACCTTTGCGAAAGTTAATCAAATTCGGCTTATGGCAATCAACTCAAGTCAGGTACAGACACAGACCCAGCAACAGGTGCAAACCTTGTCGCCCCAACAGATATTGGCGGTCAAACTATTGGAACTTCCTACGGTAGAACTGGAAGAACGCATCCATGCGGAACTCTTGGACAATCCGGCACTGGAAGAAGGCAAAGAAACTTCGGGAGACGACCTGCACGGGGAGGAAGGAGAAGACTACGCCACCGACCAGGACGGCGAACCGAACACCGATTATGGCGAAGACCTCTCGCTGGGAGATTACCGCACCGAAGATGACATACCCGACTATAAATTGCAGGAGAATAACCGTTCGAAGGACGATAAACCTGAAGACATTCCTTTCTCGGACAGCGTGTCTTTTTACGAGACATTGAAAGAGCAACTCGACATGCAAGAGCTGACCCCCGAAGAAAAACAACTGGGCGAATACCTTATCGGTTCTTTAGACGATGACGGGCTCTTACGGAAAAATACCGACACCATCATCGACGAGCTTGCCATCTATCAAGGCATCAACGCTACGCCGGAACAAGTGGAGCATGTACTTTCCATCATTCAAGACTTCGACCCGGCGGGCATCGGCGCACGAAGCCTTCAGGAGTGCCTCCTCCTGCAAATCAAACGCAAGGAAGATTCTCCCCTGAAACAAATCGAATACGACATCATCGACAAGTGCTGCGATGACTTTACCAAGAAAAACAAAGAGAAAATCCTGCAAAAGCTGAACATCACCGGAAAACAATATGATGATGCCGTGGCAGAACTGGTAAAGCTCAACCCGCGCCCGGGAAGTTCAATGGGAGAAGCCATCGGAAAGAACCTCCAGCAAATCATCCCCGACTTCATCGTGGAAACCGAGGACGACGGAACCATCAACGTAAGCCTCAACAACCATCATGTGCCTGAACTCCGCCTGAGCCGGGAATTTACCGACCTGCTGGACGAACATACCCGCAACAAGGCGAACCAAAGCAAAGAATCGAAAGACGCCATGCTCTTCCTGAAGCAAAAAGTAGACTCGGCACAAAACTTCATCAATGCCGTGAAGCAACGCCAACAAACCTTGATGAGCACCATGCAGGCGATTATCGACCTGCAACGTCCTTTCTTTCAGGAAGGAGACGAATCACTGCTGCGCCCGATGATATTGAAAGACGTGGCGGAACGTGCGCATCTGGACGTATCGACCATCTCACGTGTGAGCAACAGTAAATATGTGCAGACCAACTTCGGTATCTATCCGCTCAAGTTTTTCTTCAGCGACGGATATACCACCGAAAGTGGCGAGGAGCTTTCGGTACGTGAAATCAAACGCCTCCTGAAAGAGTGTGTAGACCATGAAGACAAGAACCGTCCGTATACCGATGACGAACTGGCTAACATCCTGAAAGAAAAAGGATATCCCCTTGCCCGGCGTACCGTGGCAAAATACCGCCAACAATTAAATATCCCCGTAGCCCGATTAAGAAGATAAAAGGACCGAACATGGAAGATACAAACATCCCCGACCAACTGACTTATCACGAACCAGAGCCTTATAAGCGCACCGAACCGAAGGACAAACTGTATAGGACGGCACAAATCATCTCCGCGATATTCACGCCTTTCCTGCTTCCGTTCGTGGCATTCGTCTTGCTTTTCACATTCACCTACCTGCGCATCCTGCCCCTCCAGTACAAACTGATTGTACTCGGCATCGTGTATTGCTTCACCATCCTCCTGCCCATGCTCAGCATCTACCTGATGCAGAAAATCAACGGCTGGACGCTTCACGAGTTGGGCAAGCGCGAACGGCGTTTCGTTCCCTATCTGCTTACGATATTAAGTTACGCCGGATGCATTTTCACGATGTACCGTTATCACCTTCCCCGCTATATGGGCGGCATCATCACCGCAACCCTGCTCTGCATGGTCATCTGCGCACTTATCAACATCAAATGGAAAATCAGTACCCATACGGCAAGCAGCGGCATGATGGTAGGCGGATTGCTTTCATACAGCTTCATCTTCCAGTTCAACCCGATAAGCTGGCTTTGCGCTTTTATCCTGCTCGCCGGCATGTTGGGTTCGGCACGCATCATCGTCCGCCAACATACCTTAAATGAGGTTGCGGGAGGATTTTTCGTAGGATTGTTCTGCGGAATTATCGGGATATTGTTTATCTGAACCCGACTCACTCCAGTTCCAATGCTATCACCGTATCAATATCCGTCGGTATTTTATCAAGCAAAAGCGTGTAACCTACACGGTTCTTCTCGTATTTCACGGGTGTTCCGTTTACGAAATAAAAAGCTTTCTTTACTTTCTTGCCGGTAAGCGGAAGAAACAAAGCCTTGTCTTGCAGGTTAAGGATGTGTACATAAAGCTTATTGCCTTTTTGGGTGGTGCCTCCCCAAGGATGCGGACCGACACATCCGCCACGTGTGCCATAAATGGTCTCACCGTAAACTTTCATCCACTCACCTATCTCCGCCAGACGTTGCAACGCCACTTCGGGCAATTCTCCATCGGGCTGCGGACTAATATTCAATAATAAGTTAGCATCTTTCACGGCTGCACCCACCAAGTATTGAATCAAGTCTTTAGCCGGCTTATAGTTTTGGTCTGTAATCTTATACCCCCACATACCGTTCATCGTCTGGCAGGTTTCCAGAGGCAAAGAACTAATGTCTTGTCCCGAAAGTCCGGCTTTATTTTCTCCTGGAAGGTCACGTTCGAAGATTTGAATATCTTCTCCCGGAAAGGGTGTGAGGTGATGATTGTTAGCCACCAGGCAGGAAGGTTGCAATCGATGAATCAAAGCATATTGCTCATCCAATTCCCAATCAAAGCCGGGATTCTGATCCTGATCCCATACACCGTCGAACCAAATAGCACCGATAGGGCCGTAATGGGTCAGCAACTCAGTCAGCTGGTTGTTCATGAAAGTATAATAGCTCCTCCAGTTCCCTTTTGGGTTAGGACGCCCCGTTCCACGTCCCGTACGTCCCCATACCGCATCTTCACGGTACCAGTCGATATGCGAATAAATAAAGGTTTGATGGCTGCGTCAAAACTGCTGCCCTGCTTGAAAATCTGCCTGTCTTTGGGAATTTCAAGGAAAGGATAGAAGTATGCGCTTAGCCTGTAATAACCTATGTTGCGGATGTAACGGCAGACACGCTCCTTGTCTTCGAAAACAAGCCCTCTTTGGGATAGCAACTCGGCCAAATCCTCCGGGCTGTTGTATTGTTTTGGGAAATTGATTGTCATTGGGGTATAAAAATAAAACGACCCCCGATTTGAGCATTGTTAAGAGGCTTGGGGGTTCTCGTGCTGCAAAGGTAAGCAAAGATTTGCATACAACCAAATATATTTTTCTTTTTCATCCAAAAACTTTACTTGGCAGAGGCGGCGAAGGTTCGCCCAAGTAATCGAAACCCGTCCATACGAACTGGCCGATGGTCCACTTTCGCTTACAAAAATAAATGATTATTATGAATGCAAACAACCCATATAGGGGCGTATCGTCTACGCCCCGAATGTTTTTAATTGTCAATTAATAGAAATCCACACCCCTTCGCCCCGTTCTTTCGCCTCCACAATCCTCCATTTCAGCCTGTCCAGCCAAAGCCGCGAATCCGATAACACGCCCTTTCCCTGGCACTCGCCCACGAGGATGCACCCTTTCGTGTCTTTCGCCGTATTCCCCGCATGGATGCGGATGCCCTCAAAGTCCGGCACGTGGAGCAGAAGCGGAAGCCATTGCTTGAACTTGGGCGAACGGGTAATCACCACCGGATAACGCCCTTCGGGGATTGCCGTGCGCCCTTTCACTTTCTTGGCTTCGGGCTCGCGCCAGCGAGGCTCCAGCGTGTGGCAGAACTCCTCGCCGTCTATCCGTAACTTGCCTAAGGTATAGGCTTTATCTTTTACGATTCGGTTTAAGGTCAATTCCATCGCTCCTGAATTTCAGTTTCTGATAATTGTTATTTGTAAGGATTGTAATGTAATTCCTGTAACTCCATTGATGAAGCATGTTGCGTGTGCCCTCGGCGGTCATGCCTGCCGATTGCCTTACCCGCACGGCGTCTTGCAGGGTGAATTCATCGGGGAGCAGTTCCAGCAGGTTGTGCCGTCCGGGCGTTTTCTCCCCGTTTACGGGAAGACGCATCGCATCTTCTATCGCATCCCCGAAAAACTCCATCTTGCACCACATGTCGTAGTGGTACGACCAGCGCACGAAGTCCTCTATCGTCTTGTCCCATTTCTCCCCGTTCGCCACGTAGAGCACGCAAGCCTTCAGATACGCAATCACGTTGGCGCGGAACGAAAGGTTCTCGTACACACGGCTCTGCGAGAGCGTGGCGAACTCAGCATTCTCCTTCCGCATCTTTTCCGCCAGCCGGAAAGCCTGCGGGCAATCCACCAGTCCCGTGGCACGGTTCAGGTTCTCGATATACGGCCTTAGCTCCTCATCGAAAGCCGCGTCATACGTGCCATACACCGGCATGTCCGCTCCAATCTCCCTTTCGGGAATGGTGCAAAAGTTGATACGAGAGACAGGTCCGTCGGTCAACACACGCGAGAAATATTTCTTTCCCTTTAGAATCGTGGTGGCGGCATTCCAATTGAAACGAATCGTGACTTTCTCCGTGATGCTCTGCGTCCCCACACGGGTCTGCCCATACCTATTTCCCGGGTCGAAGGCAAGGCACATAATCTGGAACTGCTGGTTCCCCCGTCCCGACCCGCGCAAGGCATCAAACTGGTCAATCTCGTTCAGCTTCGTATAGAGGAAATGCCCCTCGGCTTCGGCGGTACGGAGCACGAAGGCCGGATTGGTCATGTCCGCGTCAATCTCCTGAATCACCAGCCCTTCGGGACGCTGGCGCTTGTCCTTGTTCGACCCTTTCGAGTTCACCTCGTTTTTCCACTCCCTTTCCCTGCGTAAGTTCTCTTCGTCCTTGCGCCGGATGTCCGCCATGATGCGGTTTATCGGCTCCGAAATACAATCTTTTCCGGCACCCGTACCTGCCATGAGTACGTTCATCAGCGTGGCCTCGTGCTCCACATTATCAATGTAGCGGAACCGTACCTTGTGCAGGTGGGTCGCCAGGGGAGGGAACACCGCATGAGCCACGGCAGGCTTGTACACGTCGGGGGTGCGGCTCACAAGAAGCCCGATAAGTTTGGGCAGCTTTTTCGGCAATTCGGGAGGAATCGAACACAGAGACGCAGAGGCACAGAGTTTTTTAGTTGAGTCCTCCGAAAAAGAATCTCCGTGACTCTGTGTCTCTGTGTTTATTTTTACCCCCTCCAACGCCTCTTTCATCAGCTTCGGCATCGAATACCATTTCGCCGAACAAGCCGAATGAATCAGCCCCTTCATCTCTTCCTCGCTCAACCCGTACCGTGGCATAACCTGTAAAAGAATTTCCTCATTATTATCCGTGATATACCGCAGGTGCGAAGCCAGCCGGTGCAGCTTGTCGTTGCGCTCTCCCTGCACCGGCTCGCCGCCCGTAAGCGCAAACCAACGGGCGATGATTTCCGAATACGGAACGCCTTTGAATTCCAACGTAGGGGCGGGGTCCGCCCGCCCGGAAGCATCCGCTTTATCATTCGCTTGCACATCACCGCCGGCGTTTTCGTTAGCGCATTCGGGCGGGCAAACCCCGCCCCTACGGTTATCGGCAAAAAGCCGCTCCTCGTCGATGTAGATGATATAATCCTCCGGCACCACGAACGACGACCTTGCCAAGTCCTTCACGCTCTGGTCATAATTCGCGTCCCCCAGTTGCTCCGACATCCACTTCTGCGCCCCTGCCAAATCCATGCCCTGAGGAATGATAAAGAACAAACGTAGCCCCTCGGTAGAAGGTGTAATATGCGCCAGCACCACAAAGCGCAACACATCCTTCACGCTCAACTCCTGGCTCTTCTCCACCCAATACTCGCGCGGATTGGGCAAATGGTCGATGTCGTACATGCTTAATCCACTCGGCACCGCGTCCGCATTCAGCCTGCGCCCGTTCCGGAACGTGGCGTGCGGCGTAAAAATCGGAAGCCTTTTCTTCAGTCCCGCCTTCAAGGTTTCGTAATCTTCCTTTATCATCTCCCCACGCTTTACTTTCTCTAATCCGTCCGCTATCTGCGCGCAGACGTCGGCGACCAGCGGCGAGCGTACCGCCTTCCAAAACAGCTCGGGCGTGCATTCGCGCACCTCCCGGCATCTGACGTTATTTGAAATTCCAAAACTCATAGTGTGTTTTTTTTTTGAACACAGAGGCACAAAGGCACAGAGTTTTATTTTTTTTGAGAGAACAAAGAATAAAATATCCCTCTGTGTCTCCGTGTCTCTGTGTTCGATTATCAATTATTCCTCCGCGCCTTTGCGTCTCTGCGTTCGATTAAAATCAGTATCCGAACGCATCGTCATACATCCCTTCGATGAACGCGCTTGCCTCCTTGCTCTCGTCCTCTATCACCTGCGAGGGGATTACGTCCACCTCGTCCAGCCCGATGCGGAGCGTCAGGCGCACCTGCGTGTCGCCCACCGATGCCCGTCCGTGGCGCAACTTGATGCTCCGTGTGCCCGGCTTTGAAACGCCTTTCTTGTGTTCCGAAAAATTACCTTCCGTAGGGTTGATCAGCCCGATTGTTCCCTGGATTCGGCTTCCCGTGGAAACCAGCCGCTGGTATGCGGCGTCACTTAATTGCAATGTAATGTTCATGGCTTTAATTAATAGTTAATAATTAATAGTTAATAGTTAGTTGTTCCGTTTCCTTTGTCACGCTTGCGTTATTCATTGTCAATTATTAATTGTTAATTAAATAAGTTTCGTGATAAAGATTTGATTGTCATACCGTGTCACGTTGTTCTTGTCTTGGAACGAACGCTGCTTGATGTAGCCCTGCATTTTGTGCCACACCGTGCGGTCGTATTCGCCCGCCGCCACCGCCATGTCGCCCGTCATTTCGGCGTAAAACTCGTCTATCCCGTCACTGAGGATAAAGCCCCGCGAGTTGAATACCTTCTGTGTCCCGTCTTGCGCCGTATAGGGGCGCGACGCCAGCGGAAGCTGGGCGATGATTGTCACTAATTTTTCCATGAGTTGATAATTAATAGTTAATAATGAATAATTAATAATTGTCAATTGTCCATTGTTTCGTGCCCGATTTTCACGAATCCTGCCAGCGTGATGAGGTTCATTTCGCCATACGTCCTTAAAATCAGGTTGGCCAAAATGATGTCTCCGGTGCAGAGGTCGGTTTCCGCCGTGCTCCCCCATGCCATAGCCCGGAAGCCTCCCGTCCCGTCCTCGGGCCAGCCGTCCAGTTCCACCACCCGTTTGCTTATCACTCCTTGCGTTGCGGCATCGTGTACACGGCACACCTCCCCGCATGATTTTACTTTCAAGATTTCTTCCATGTTATTTTGTGATTTTTAATTGATACAGCAAAGGTAAGCGTACGGATTGGGAGATACCTGCCACGTGGCAGGCACGACATGGCTGGCACGGGCAGGTTGCGGGCACAATGGAATGCGGAAAGAATTTCAAAAAGATTTTGCGGAAAAGTGGCAAGAAATTCGTACTTTTGCATATCATTTAAAACGAACATCCTGATGAAGCCAATGATAAAATATAGAGGCGGAAAGTCGAAAGAAATACCCCACATCATCTGGCACGTGCCCAGATTCTCGGGACGCTACGTAGAGCCATTCTTCGGAGGAGGTGCGCTCTTTTTTCACCTTGAACCACGGAAAGCGATCATCAACGACATCAATGCAAAACTAATGGACTTTTACCGGGGAGTGAGAGACGATTATCCTCGATTGCGTAAAGAGCTTGACGAAATAGAAGGCATCTATGCGCATTACCGGAAAGATTTTGAAGACTTGAAAAAAAAGAACCCGGACGAGCGCGTGGAAGATAAAAACGAAGCCTTATATTATGAATTGCGCGCTATGTTCAATCACCTCGTCCCTAAAAAGTATTCGGACGCTCTGCTGTATTATTACATCAACAAGACCGCATATTCGGGAATGATACGGTATAACGCACGAGGAGAGTTTAATGTGCCTTTCGGGCGTTATGCACATTTAAATACGCATCTCGTAACCAAATCACATAGCCAGCTCTTGCAACGTGCGGAGATATTCAACGGAGACTATAGCGAGATTTTCAATATGTGCAAAAGCGATGATTTCGTCTTTCTTGACCCTCCTTATGATTGTATATTCTCTGATTATGGCAATGAAGAATACAAAGAAGGTTTCAATGAAGACAGCCACCGCAAACTGGCGCAAGATTTCATCAATTTGCCATGCAAGGCTTTAATGGTCATCGGGCGAACCCCTTTGACGGAAGAACTATATGGCAAATATATTGTAGATGAATACGAAAAGAATTACGCCGTAAATATACGGAACAGATTTAAATCTGCGGCAACGCATATTGTCATCGCCAATTACCGGAAAGGCTGGGATGACACTCGCGTAATTCCCTCTCAATATGAATATCACGAGGCAGAAGTAACCCAATTAAGATTATTTGAAGCGGCACAACCTTATGGCAAGAATCAATAGTCAGTTATTATTTCTTACAACATCTCCCCGTACACCGGAAAAAATGATACCGGAAATCGGTTTGCTCATCCAGTATTTCAACGGACAAAAATGGAATACTGAAACACAAACGGCATTTATGGAAGTGCTGAGAGAAGAACAATTCTTTAACGGGAAAGGAGAAAATGACCCGGCCTTTAGCGCAAGAGACCGCATGAACCGTGCCCCGAAGTCTTTGGGATTTATAACGTTAGCACCGGATATAGCACTCACCCCTGCAGGGAGATCGCTCATTGCTTCTAAAAGGAAAGAAGAAGTGTTCCTGCACCAGCTGTTGAAATTCCAGGTTCCATCTCCCTACCACAAGCCAGGCGCAAAAGCTGCGAAGTTCTGGGTAAAACCTTACTTGGAACTCTTACGCCTGGTCCGCGCCATGGGAACATTGAAGTTTGATGAATTGCAGATTTTCGGGATGCAACTTACCGATTGGCGCAAATTTGACACAATCGTCCGGAAAATAGAAGCGTTCCGCAGAGCCAAGATACAAAACAAAGGAAGCTATAAGAAATTCAAGAAAGAATATCTGACAAACGAGCTTAAATCCATTTACAACGAAAGGATTGCAAGAGGAGAGACGCAAACCCGTGAAAGCGAAGACACTTCGCTTGATAAATTTTTGAAAACCCAATCGAGCAATATGCGCGATTATGCCGATGCCTGTTTCCGTTATCTGCGGGCTACAGGGGTGGTGAATGTCTCTCACGTAGGCAAATCTTTAAGCATCGTGCCTGAACGGACAGAAGACGTTGACTATCTGCTGAATACCGTCGACCGCAATCCTTGTTTCATCGATGAGGAAACACGATATGTGGAATATCTTGGGGATGCAACGCTGCCCAGACTGCTTACCGACGACAAGCAAAAACTTGTAAGCAAGTTGCGGAAAGAATTTCCGCGTCTCGCTTTCGACGAGCAACAGGATATTGCCGCTTTGAAAGATTTGTTTGCCGATGCGGCAGAAGCACGGAAAAACAACGCGTTGCGCAAACAAATTGCCGAGATAAAAAACTATAAGCTATATGACGATATTCAGCATACATTCAAGCTGATTGAAAAGAATGAACTTTATGATGCGCCGCTGATGTTGGAGTGGAACACGTGGCGGGCCATGACAATGCTGGACGGAGGAGAAATAAAGGCAAATCTTAATTTCGATGATTTCGGGAACCCCATCTCCACCGCACAAGGGAATATGGCGGACATCGTTTGCGATTACGGCGATTACCTGTTGACCGTGGAAGTGACTTTGGCAAGCGGACAAAAACAATACGAAATGGAAAGTGAGCCTGTAAGCCGCCACCTCGGGAAAATAAAGAAAACGAGCGGAAAGCCTTGTTATTGCCTGTTTGTGGCACCAAACATTAACGAAGCCTGCATCGCTCATTTTTATGCCTTGCACAATCTGAACATCTCTTACTACGGAGGAAAATCCGTTATCATACCTTTGCCGTTGGCCATTTTTCAAAAAATGTTGGAAGACAGCTACAAGGCATCCTACACCCCGAACCCGGCACAAGTCAAACGTTTCTTAGACCGCTCTGTAGAACTTATAAAAACTTGCGAAAACGAAACTGAATGGTATAATAAAATCTTGTATTATGCAACTGATTGGCTGAATTGACAATTAGCTGAAGATACTTTTCAGCCGGTCTTGGAAGAGCAGCGATTTCTTTTGTTCCATCGCCTTGGCCGCGGCACGGCGCAGCGTTTCAGGATTCATATCCCAGAGTTCTGCAAAATCCCGCCATTGGTTCTTGATGTCCAGCCGTACCGAAAGGTATCGCGTCAGGATTCCTCGTTCGGCGAGCGACAGGCCTACGGGCTGCCAGCGTCCGTCCAGTATGCCGGCATCGGTCAGTTTCCGCATCAGCGCGCGGGCTTCGGGGGTCTGTAGGGTGGCGGGCACCGTTTTCCCCTCCGCGCCGTTTTCACAAGCACTCCGCTGTGGCTCGTTTATGTTCAGTTCCTGCTGCTGGGCGTTCAGTTCGCCGTTCGAGATATACTGGGTCACGTTGCCGAATACCGAGCCGATGACCGTGTGGATGTGTACCGTTTCCATGATGTTCCTCCGTGTGTTTTTAGCTTGTTTTCCGTTGGTAAGCGTCGCCCTCTATCGTGCCGTGCATCTCTCCGATGTACACCTTCCCGCGCGAGCGCAGTTCCTCCTTGAGCGAATCGATTTCCGCCTGAAGCTTTTCTCCCATGATTTTCATGTTCGTTTTCAGCCCGTCCACTTCGCGTTCGAGCTGGGCGATGCGCTCCACGTTGTTTCTTATCACTTCAAGGTATGCTTGGCTCAGATAGTTGTCCATAGGGCTATGTGTTTTTAGGTTGACTGAATTACAAAGGTACAAAACGGAAATGCGTTTGTCAAGAGAAAACGGATTATTTTTTAATATATTTTTGGGGCATGAGTCCGGCCAGCTGCCCGGCGCGCCGCAACTATATTCATCCGTGCATGAAACTATATTGAATGGTTTATACATGTATATGCAGTCTGGATTACGGAACTTACAATTACAATCCTTACAATTGCATTTATGGGAAAAGCGGGAAAAGAAAGAAGAAATAATTACATAATATACTATATATATAAATATATATATATATATTTATA
>URCM01000035.1 GCA_900546355.1 uncultured Bacteroides sp. | reverse complement strand
GATATTGCAAAGGTACAAAAGAAAATGGAATTTCAAAGTGTACTAAAAGTGTACTTAATGACGAAAAATGGGCAAAATATGGCAAAAATAGAGAAAATAAGAAAGATGCAAATAATTGATAATAAGGAAGATAAATTCTTTTATTTTCCTATAATTTCTATGCCTTGTACCGGGTCTGGGTACAAGAAGAAAGCCAAGTATTGAGCAATCAATTACTTGGTTTCTTATTTTTTCTTGGAGACATTTCCCTATTTGGCTCAATCAAACAGGCTGAGTGGCGTAAAGTATCTGTTTTTTCGTTATCTTTGACCCTTGTAAAAACAGAAGTGATATGGACAGGAAACGTGTCGGCGAAATCGATTATTTGAAAAGCGTATGCATCTTGTTGATGATTGCATTCCATTTGGTATTCTTCAGCGATAAATATCCGCTGGTGAAACAATGGGTTTATACGTTCCACATGCCTGTATTCCTGATTTTGTCCGGCTATTTGATGCGCATAGAAAAACCGCCGCGCGAATTCTTGCGTGCGATGGGATGGATTTTTATACCTTATTTGATTATGGAGACAGGATATGTCGTCATGTCAGCAGTGCTTCCCGTACGCGACAAAGTGGATGCCTTGAGTATAGGGTTGGTGTTCGACAAACTCTTTTTGCATCCGATGGGACCTTATTGGTATCTGCATACATTCCTATTATGTGGGTTGACGTATTACGGCGTATTCCGTAGGTTGGGACGGATGAAACTTGTTTCCTGTTTGCTCTTGTTAGGTACAATATATGCCGTTCTGGCAGATATCTGCCATATCGTGTCATTGCCTAATGCGATGTATTTTCTTGCAGGAGTTACCCTTCGCCGTTCGGAAACAATGTTTACCAGTTTTTTCCGTCCTTCGTTGTGGGCATTGGTTCCGTTGGCGTGGTTAAGTACAGACGTAGAAAACTTAGACCGCTTTACCTGGGGAGGTGTGGCTATCGTGTATTTGGTAGTCAGTGTGCTTTTGAAAATTTATGCCATACTGCCTTTAAGCGTAAAATGCATCTCCGACTATATAGGAGCACACACATTAATATTATTGGTTTTCTCGCCAGTGTTCACCATGCTTTCGAAAGTTTGGGTGCCTTATCTTTCGTTCGATTCCACGGGAATGCTCTTCCTTGTCGTATCGGTTCCGTTTACAGTTTTCGGTTCATTCGGTGTAGCATGGTGCATAGACAGATTGGGCTTGTCTCCTTGGTTTTGGGGAAAACGGCGAATGCTTGCCCCTTTTCGAGAGTGACAAATTGACACCTCTTTATGATTGGCATTTCTTTTGTAAGGAACAGGATAGATGAATTACTTATGACTATTAACGAATAAAACATATTACGACTATGATTTCAGAAAAATTGCAAAACGCGATGAACGAGCAGATCACAGCAGAGATGTGGTCAGCCAATTTGTATCTTTCCATGTCTTTCTATTTGCAGAAAGAAGGTTTCGATGGCTTTGCCAACTGGATGCGTAAACAGTCGCAGGAAGAGTTACAGCATGCATACGATTTGGCCGATTATATTGCCAAACGGGGTGGTGCTGCCAAGGTAGATAAAATCGATGTCGTTCCGCAAGGCTGGGGAAGCGTTTTAGAGGTGTTCGAACATGTATACAAACACGAATGCCATGTGTCCGAGTTGATTGACGACCTGGTAAATGTCGCTTCTGCCGAAAAAGATAAAGCTTCTCAGGACTTCTTGTGGGGATATGTCCGCGAACAAGTAGAAGAAGAAGCTACCGCTCAGGGTATTGTCGACAAACTGAAGAGATGCAATGACTATGCCGGTATCTTGTATCTGAATGATAAACTGGGTGCACGCGAATAATAGGCCCGTGATTGATAAAAGAGAAAACAGAGGCACGAAGACACAGAGGTATACAACATCTCAGTGCCTTTGTGCCTCTGTATTTTTATCTGATTTCTTATGGTAAGTACAAACCTGTTTTTACGGATATGGAATTGGTGTTGCCGGTTTCGGCATAGGTGTGGATATGGAGTGCATTCGCCTTCCGATTTCTTCTTGATTACATCGGTCATTTACGAAAAGACTCCTTATTACGCCTTTCAGATTCTGCATTATGACCGCGAGGACATGGCAACATGGCCTCACTACCGAGAGAAAACCGACTGTCTTCTTTTTCGGCTAGTTAATTATTGGCAACCCAATTCGATATTGGAAATAGGCACCGGAAGTGGTATAGAGACCCGTTATATGGCCGAGGCGAAACAGGCTCCATTGCTTACGCTGGATGATAAGGAAAAAGAACAAGTAACACGTTTTCTGGCTTCGTACCGGCAAGTAAATTACCGTACAGGAGATGTACTCCGCCTGTTGGATGATGCATTGCATGGAAAAGAATGTCCGCAGTTGGTTCATATCGGCCATACTCCTTATTACAAAGAAGCGTTCGAACAGCTGTTGCCTCGTGTAACAGACCGTACGTGTATGATTGTAGGCACTCCGTATGCTACACAAGCCAAGAAAAAATGGTGGAAGCAAGTGATAGCCGATTCTCGTACAGGGGTTACTTTCGATTTATACGACATCGGGATTGTCTTTTTCGATAAGAAGCGGGTAAAAGAACATCGTATCGTCAATTTCTTTTAATCTGAAAACCCACAAAGATACCATGAAGAAAAGTATAATCTATACACGCACGGGTGATGACGGAACAACTTCGTTGGTAGGCGGTGTGCGGGTACCGAAAACACATATGCGGCTAGAGGCTTATGGCACGGTCGATGAACTGAATGCGCAGATTGGCTGCCTCATCTCTCTGATGGAAGACGGCACAGACAAATCGTTGTTGCAGTTTGTCCAACATAAGCTCTTCGCCTTAGGTTCGTATCTGGCTACAGATATTTCACAGACAAAACAGTGCGCCGGGAGCGATATTACCGATGAGCATGTAAAGCGGCTGGAACAAGCCATAGACGAACTGGACGCCACCTTACCTCCGCTTCGTGCTTTTGTATTGCCCGGAGGAGCGTTTGCCGCTTCGGTGTGCCACGTATGCCGTACGGTGTGCCGACGTGCCGAACGCCGCATTCTGGCATTAGAGTCAGCCGAAGAAAAATGTGAAATATCGAAAAATATGAAACAATTTGTCAACCGTTTGTCTGACTATTTGTTTATTCTATCACGTAAGTTAAATCAATTAACACAACACGATGAAATTTATTGGGATAAGAGTTGCAAATGAAAGAATTTGTTATACTTTTGTGGCTCGATAATGTGAGTATAAAACTTTAAAAACATTAGATACTATGTATTGGACATTGGAATTGGCCTCAAAATTGGAAGATGCGCCGTGGCCCGCAACAAAAGATGAGCTGATCGACTACGCAATGCGTTCGGGAGCTCCGATGGAGGTAATCGAAAACTTGCAAGAAATGGAAGATGAAGGCGAAATATATGAAAGCATTGAAGATATTTGGCCCGATTATCCGAGCAAAGAAGATTTCTTCTTCAACGAGGAGGAATACTGATAGCCTTCGGATTAGTTAAACAATTAAATATCAACGCGATGAACAAAGATGATTTGTTTGTCGCGTTGGTTTTTTATGGTGTTTGATGGGGTGGTTTGTCTCTCTAAAGAAATGACTGAAAGTCTTTTGGTCAAGAAAGAAGCCCTGAAATGCAGCGGTAAAATCTATTCGGAGCAGCACAGGCGAAACTTTGATGTCAAGGATGATGTTTTAAGGGTGGAAAATGACCCTGACGATGAAAGCAGGCTGAACCTGACGATAAACAGAAAGCCGATTGCCGACTGGTTCATAGAGCAATGGCAAAGGCTTAGATATGGAACAAGACTGCCACAACCGGAAGAAAAGCAGAGGATTCAAATTGTAAGGTAAAAGGTCGGGGTCATTGCATATTTTGTGTAAATGGGGAAGGTACAGAACAGGCTCTGTTCTTTCCCATTTACACATATTGTCCGGCATTAGAAACTTACTTGGCTGGTTCAACCAGACTTCTCCACTCCATGAACTGTTTGGCTATCTGCCCGTCATGATGGTCGATGAAGAAGCTATGTTTCTCGTCCAGCAGGGCTATGGCCGCCATGTCATCCGCATCCAGTGCAAAGTCGAAAATATTCAGGTTCTCGGCCATACGTTCCTTTCGGGTGCTTTTCGGAATGATGATGACCCCGCTTTGTATCAGCCACCTTAAGGCTACCTGAGCCACCGATTTATTATATTTTTCACCGATTCTGGCAAGTGTGGAATTGTGGAAAAAGTTGTTTTTCCCTTCAACCAGAGGTCCCCACGACATGATGCGTGTACCTGTTTCCTCCATGTATTTCCTTGCTTCCAGTTGCTGATTGAAAACATGGGTTTCCACCTGATTCACCATCGGTGCTATTTCCATGTTGGCAACAAGGTCAACCAGATGGTCGGGATAGAAATTACTTACGCCGATAGCGCGCAGCTTGCCCGATTTATAGGCTTTCTCCAGATCACGGTAAGCGCCGTAACGGTCACAGAAAGGCTGGTGAAGCAGCATCAGATCGATGTAGTCGGTTTGCAGTTTGCGCAAACTCTCCTCGATGCTTTTCAGTGTTTGCCCCTCCCCGTAATTGGAAATCCATACCTTCGTTACCAGGAATATGTCCTCACGCCGGATGCCGCTTTTCTTCCAGGCACGTCCCACACCTTCCTCATTCCAGTATGCCTGGGCGGTGTCAATCATCCGGTAACCCACACTCAAGGCATCACTTACACACCTTTCACATTCTTCAGGGGTAATCTGAAAAACCCCGTAACCCATCTGAGGCATTTCAATGCCATTGTTTAATTTGATTGTCTGCATACGCCTTTGTTTTATGATTTTCCTTTGCAAATTTACGATACGCAACGGGATTTATGGCCAAACATATTTCGGTGTTTGTTTCACTTTTTTCGCTACCGTCAAGTTAGAAGTGCAACTCCTCCACCGCCTTCCTCCGTCCTTGGAGCGTAGCGGAAAGGGCGGAGGAAGGCGGTGGAAGCCCGGAATCAGGGTCATCCGGCAATACAAAATAAAAAAGGGAGACCTCTGTCTCCCACGGATTAATTACTTTTGTATTGTCTATGAAGTATAAGCACTTAACCCGTGAGCAAAGGTACGCAATTTACCTGGGATGACAAAAGGGTGAGACTCTGGAAATGATTGCTCGTTCCATAGGAGTCCACAAATCGACGGTAAGCCGTGAGATAAAGCGTAACTCCACGCCGAGCGGCAAGTATGTATGGAACAAGGCGCATGACATGGCAGAATCCCGCCGGTGTCATACGCCCGGCAACAGGGGGCTGGATGATGTGCTGCAATGGCGCATCATTGAGTTCATAAAAAACGAGCAGTGGTCTCCCCGGCAGATATCCGGACGTTTGAAGCTGGAGGGTATAAACGTCTCCCATGAAGCCATTTACGCCCTCATCCGCAAGGACGAAAGCGGGGAACTGGCTTCCCATTGCCGGCATAAGATGAAATACAAGCGTAAGGCCTCACACCGTCATGAGACCAAGGCCACGAACATCCGTAACCGTGTGAGCATACACGAGCGTCCGGCGGAAGCCGACGGCAAACGTTTCGGGGACTGGGAGATGGACCTCATCGTGGACAAGGACAGCAACGCCATCCTCACGCTGACGGAAAGGAGCACGAACTTCCTGTTGATGGAAAGGCTCAAGCACGGGAAGAAAGCGAAGCCTGTGGCAAGAACCGTGTGGAGGTTGCTGCTGCCATACAAGGGAGAGGCCTTGAAGTCCATCACCACGGACAACGGCAGTGAGTTCGCCGAGCATGAATGGATAACCAAGAAGCTCAACATGCCCGTGTATTTTGCCGATTCCTATTGCGCATGGCAGAAAGGAGCCATAGAAAACGGCAACAAGCTGATACGGCAATATATCCCGAAAGGAACGGACATCAGTACGGTTACAGAAGGAAAAATAACCAAGATCAGGAAGAAAATTAATGCCAGACCGAGAGAAAAACTCAATTTCTCGACTCCGGTCCGGCTGAGGTCTTTTTCAAAAATATTTCGTAATGTTGCACTCGCTGGTTGACTCTGCCACTTGTAAGAGGATGTTCGGGAACAACTTGGGAACATTAATATAAAAAAGAAAAGAGCTAAATATTTGATTTGCAAATATTTAGCTCTTTTCTTGTACCCAGACCCGGGGTCGAACCGGGATGGATTTTACTCCACTGGTGTTTGAGACCAGCGCGTCTACCGATTCCGCCATCTGGGCAACTCTTTTTGGAATTGCGGTGCAAAGATAGGCAAAACTTTTTAAATAACAAGGAAAGTGAATGAAAAAGTGAAAATATTTTTGTCTAACACTATTTAGAGGAATCTCTGGCTTGTTTTTCAAAATAATCTGTTATCTTAGCGTAAACTTTTAAATCCACCCTGATCATCATGAACAACAACTACTATTGCATTATTATGGCTGGAGGAATGGGACGCAGGTTTTGGCCGTGCAGCCGGAAAAATTTGCCCAAGCAGTTTTTGGATTTCTTCGGAACCGGACAAACCCTTCTGCAACAAACATTCGAGCGCTATAAGCAAATCATTCCGCCTACCCATATTTACATTACAACGCATAAAGATTACAAGCAACTGATATGCGAACAATTGCCCGAGCTTCCCGAAGGGCAGTTGATAGTGGAGGAAGAAAGACGCAATACGGCTCCTTCTATTGCCTATGCATCGTATATCATCCAACAAATCAATCCGAACGCTACCATTGCGGTAGCCCCTTCCGACCACCTTATCTTGAGGTTTGACCAATTCAAGGAGGCAATCTTGAAAGGACTGGACTTTGCTTCCCATAATGACAAATTGGTTACATTAGGCATCAAACCTAACCGTCCGGATACGGGATATGGTTATATCCAAGTGGATGAAGAGAAGGAAGGAGATTTTTATAAGGTAAAGACTTTCATTGAAAAGCCGGCACGGGAGTTCGCTGAAATCTTTATACAGAGTGATGAGTTCTACTGGAATTCGGGTATCTTTGTATGGCACGTAAACACGATACTGAAGGCCTTCCACGAAATAATGCCGGACATTTGTCCGCGTGTGGAATGCGACAGCCCCGACTTTACTTCTTGCCCGAACATTTCCATTGACTACAGCATTATGGAAAAAGCAGATAATGTATACGTGCAATTATGTGATTTTGGCTGGGCAGATTTGGGCACTTGGGAATCGCTTTACGATGCTTCTCCCAAAGATGCAGACCAGAATGTCATTATGCATAGTAATACGTTATTATATAATAGCAGGAACAATATTATTTCCATTCCTGAAGACCAGCTGGCAGTCATTCAAGACTTGGACGGCTATTTGATTGCGGCGCATGGCAACGCTTTGCTTATTTGCAAGAAGGATAATGAGGATGCGATGCGTAAATTTATCAATGACGTTGAAATGAAATTCGGCGAGAAATATTCATAACTGGTTTCACCACAGATTAAACAGATTTAATAAATAATTCCAGTCTTATTTTTTAATCTGTGTAATCTGTGGTGAATGAAAAGGCGTTAGAAGCTGTTTTGAATTTCTCCAAAAAGTTTTTCTTGGCTTGATGTATCCGTTTTCGTGTGTGCTTTGGGCGATTTTTTGGTTCTTTTCGCTCCTGTTCTTCGTCAGATAGCCCGCTATCTTCCTCATCACAGAAGCGAAAATGACTCAAAAACTCATCCCAAATCATCGTACGATAAATTCAAAACAGCTTCTTAGTATTCGAATGTGATGCCGATGGTAGGCAATAGCGTTCCGCTTTCTTGCTTGATGGATTTCATTACATAGCGTTGTTCGGCAAGCGGCGCGGAGGGATTTTCAATTTTCCCTGTGCTCATCAACACATCGGGCTGACGCAATTTGCTTGCCGTAATGTTCTGGATATCGAGGTAAATGCCAAACATACACTTCTTCCAATAAAACATCTTGTCTACCCGTATGTCCAATTGTCCGAAGGCGGACAGGCGTTCCGTATTGTATAAATCGTAATTGTAATAGGCTTTCCCTTGTGCGTCCCATGCAGAGACCAATGACGATTTCTCTACATCGTAGGGAGTGTAAGGGGAACCGCCGATGCAACTCACTTTCATTCCTACGCTCCATTGTTTGGGAAAATTGTATGTGCCGCTTACGTTCAGGATAAAGCGGTTGTCCCATGCCGAAGGGATATAATCGTTTTCCTTCCGCCGGTCGCGGAATTCGCTCTTGAAAACCGTAAGTGAAGAAGAGAGATTCAGGCGTTGGGCAATCAGCCATTTGAACATAAGCTCTATGCCATACGACCTTCCTTCGGCATCTGAGGTTAATGCTTCGTTGCCGATGACGCCATAATCATTCCCTTTACAGGATAAGGGAATACCGTCTGCTGTTGATAAAGGCATATTCTTATAATACTTGTAGAAACCTTCGGCGGATAATTCCATGGTTTCGTTAGGAGTCCAGGTAAGTCCTACGCTGGTTTGCGATACCGATGTATAGTCCAGGTGGCGGTTCACGTAACGGTTGCTTTCCTCTTTAAAGCCTAAAGCGATGTATTGCGGAAGCTGGTAATACAGGCCGGTATGTCCGCTCAGGTACAATCCGTCCGCTAATTTCCAGGATACCGACAAGCGTGGAGAAAGTTGGCGCCAAAGTTCTTTCATCTTGTCATTGTAATTATTGGCATCGGCACGGACACCTAACGAAGCGGTAAACCGGTCATCCGGAGCGGTATAGTCCATGGATGCATACAATCCCCATCTGAACAGGTCTAAGTCGGTATGATAATCGAATGTGTGGAGGGTATTGGTATAAACCTGCTGGTAAGTGGTATTGGTGTAGTGCGAATAATTCAATTCTATCCCTGCATTCAATTTCCATACATCCCAACGCGAAGTATTCTCCATGCGGAGCTTGGTCTCCTGTTCTACGGAGCGAAGGCGCAAGGTCAGGTTTTCTTCACTGCTTTCATCGTTGTCGCGGTACTTCAAGTTCCGGTTATTCAGGTAGCTATGGCTTAACGTAACAGACTGGACATGTGAGCCGGCATAATGGCGGTACACTCCGCCTAATGTAAATGTTTCCTGTTCTATCTTCGGGAGGTAGCTGAGGAGGTATTCGGCGTCTTCCCCATCAATGCCTAAATTCAGTTTCATCCGGTCGATGCCTCCCAATCCCAGTAAGGTCAGCTCGTTATGGCTATCGAATCGGGTCTTGACTTTGAATGAGGCATCCGTATATTTGGGCAGGAAAGGCAAGCCTAAAATCTTGAACAGCATTTGCAGGTAAGATTGGCGTACGGAAACCAGGTACGAAGTCTTTTCGCCTATGTGTCCGTTTGAGCTTAATGAGACTTCAGACGCTCCCAGTGTGGCTTTTACGGAATTGTGTTCCATATCTCCGTCGCGCAAGCTGAAGTCGAGCACTGAACTTAACGCATTTCCCCGGTTGGCTGGAAATGCGCCGCTATAGAACTTCACGTTCCGGATTAGGTCGGCATCGATTAAACCTACGGGACCTCCCGAAGCTCCTTGCGTGCTGAAGTGGTTGATGTTGGGAATCTCTACACCGTCTAAGAAGAAGCGGTTCTCCGAAGGGCCTCCTCCGCGCACAATCAAATCATTCCGATAACCGATAGGCGAGAAGGCGACACCCGGATAATTCTGTACCACACGGGAAATGTCCCGGTTGGCACCCGGAGCTTTCTCGATTTCCTGCAAACCGATGATACGCAAGCTGACCGGGCTTTCCGCGATGTGTTGGAAAGGAGAAGCGGTGACCGTGACTTCGGATAATTGTGTCCTTTCTTCTTCCATTTCTATCTGGATATGCGGGGTACGATGGTTTACCCTGTATTCGGAAGTCGTGACAGTTTTATATCCCAACATCGAGGCTTGAAGCGCATAGATGCCCGGCGGGACTTGCTCGATGCGGAAATGGCCTTCCGCGTCGGTAGAGGAACCGATATGCAAGCCGACTACCCGGACGTTGACAAACTCCAAGGGCTCACGTGTATCACGGTCTATCACCGTACCTTCTATTTGGTACAGTGCCTGTTGGGCGAAGGCAAGGCATCCAAGCATTGCCAGTATACAGCTTATTGTTAATTCCCTTATCATGCGCATCAACCGTTTTAGAAGTGGAAAAATAAAAGCCATCCTTTGCGGGATGGCTTTATGTTACATGTACATATCAGGAGGGAGGTTTCCATCAAGCATTGCCTTCCCAGGCTTTGTTTATCGCTGAGGCTATTGCCTTGAACTCTTCATCGCTCAATTGCAATTTCGGGTTCGAGAACAGCATATCTTTCTCGCTTTGCATCGGAATCAGGTGGATGTGCGCGTGAGGCACTTCCAAGCCCAATACCGCTTCGCCTACCTTCCGGCAAGGGAAGGCTTTCTGGATGGCCTGAGCCACGTGTTTCGCGAATACGTGCATAGCCGCCAGTTCTTCGTCGTCCAAATCAAAGATATAATCTACTTCCCGTTTCGGGACAACCAATGTATGTCCCTTTACCATCGGGTTAATGTCGAGGAAAGCATAAAAGCGGTCGTCTTCTGCCACTTTATAGCTGGGGATTTCTCCCGCAATGATTTTACTGAATATTGTTGCCATACCTTTGTATATAATAAAAGAAGGCAAACCTGCGCTTTACGCAAGCTTGCCCTACTTGTTAAAATGAAATTCCTGTTACTTCCAAGCTGATTTTTCCCTGCGGGATAGTGATTTCGGCTACATCACCCACCTTCTTGCCCAACAAACCTTGCGCAATCGGAGTATTTACCGAAATCTTTCCTTGCTTCAAGTTGGCTTCCGTTTCCGATACGATGGTATACGCCATCTTCATGCCGGTCTTTACATTTTTCAGCTCCACACGGCTCAGGATCTGAACGGTATCGGCTTTCAGTTTGGATGTATCGATGATTTTCGCATCGCCGATAGTCGCTTTCAGTTGGTTGATTTTCATCTCCAGCATGGCTTGCGCTTCTTTGGCTGCATCGTATTCCGCGTTTTCCGACAAATCTCCTTTATCACGAGCCTCGGCTATGGCTGCTACCACCTTAGGACGTTCTACCGATTCCAGTTGTTTTAATTCAGCCACCAACTTCTGGTAACCTTCTTCTGACATATAAGCCATAATGTTTTCCTCCTTTAATATTCGTTTATATTCTTACTATAAAACAAAAAAGAATTCCGATACATCGTTACGTATCGGAACCCTTCTTATCTGATTTGCGACAAAGGTAAATCTTTTTATAATACCAGTCAAGCCTTACCGCCTTGTATTTTCACATGCTTTGCAACATGTTATAATATTTTTTTGATTTCTGCATCCAAATCGGTCTTCGCGTCAACACGCAGGCTCAATTCGTTGTTCCGGTTGACAAGGAAACTGGAAGGGAGTTGTGCTACACCATACAGACGGACAAATGTCGAATAGGGTCCTTCCGGGTCGCGCACACAAATCCACGGCAGGTTATCGGCAGCTGTCTTCCAGAAATGTTCGTCGGTGTCTAATGATACTTGGTAAATTTCCAAACCTTGCTCGTGGTATTTGTTGTATAACTCACGCAAGAGCAGGTTGCGCGCTCCCGATTCCGATGCGCCATATACTGTAAAGTCAATCAAAACCACTTTACCCTTCAAGTCGGTCAAATGATGCAGCTTGCCATCCACATCCCGCAAAGGAATATCAATAATCGAAGTTTCTTCTATTTTATCCATTGGGATATCCAATGGTTTCGCTTGCGGAGCGCGTGTATTCTTCATGCCCTTTATCACCATATTATATAGGTTACGTGAGCGGTCGGCATGCGGATACAGGTTGTTCATGCTGGTAGCTACTGCCGCAAAGCATTTTACGTCTTCCCGGTTGGTCAGCGGGTCGAATATCATGTAGCCATTCAGCTGCTGGAACAGGGCAAAATAGGCATACGTCTTATTGGGCTCGGCAAATATATAGTTGCGTTTCACCTCATTCTTATATGTGTTGACCATTCGCTGTATGCTATCCTGTGCTATGCCGATAGGCAAGCCCGACTGAGCCACACGGTTCACATCGGCCTGCAAGCCTGCTTGCAGCAGCACCAATTCTTTTATTTTTGTATTGTTTTCCGAACCTTCTATCTGGTATCCGGTAGAAAAAGTCCCGTAATTGGCTTTCACCGTTACCGTTTCAGTAGAATCGACAGCAAAGTTGATGATTTTATTATCAATACGCAGACGGTAATAATCGGGAGCTTCCGGGCGCGATGCCGAAAAGCTAAAGCTTCCCCCTTCACTCAATTTTACCGAATCGAGCGGAACAATACTTTCTAAACCCGTCTGTTCAAGATACAACATCTTCTCTGCCGCATCGGTTATCTCACCTTCGACAGTAAAAGCAGGCTCGTTGTTGCAGGCACTAAGGCCTGACAACAACAGAGCCGCGGCGATATAAGCATTTCTTTTCATTCTAAAAAAAACAATTTTACTTCGGAGTGCAAAGATACGGCTTTTCACGGTTTCACAAAGTTTTTTGAAAAGTTCTTATGCGATAAAAAAGAAGTTTAACGAAAGCTCCCTTTTTCTGTGCTTTCTTTGTTACATTTTACCCTCAATGAAACAAAAAAATGGACATTGTGTAAAAGTTTTGCCTTGCATTCACCCGATTACTGCTGGAATATTCGTATCTTTGTAGCCGATTTTATAGACGAAAATTATATTAAAACTTTATTTATGATCAATCCTATTGTTAAGACGATCGAGCTTCCTGATGGCAGAACCATCACGCTCGAAACGGGAAAGCTGGCAAAACAGGCAGATGGTGCTGTTACGCTGCGCATGGGTAACACCGTGTTGTTGGCTACTGTTTGTGCCGCAAAAGATGCAGTTCCCGGTACAGATTTCATGCCGCTTCAGGTAGAGTACAAAGAAAAATATTCTGCGTTCGGACGTTTTCCGGGTGGCTTCACCAGACGCGAAGGCAAGGCTTCCGACTATGAAATCCTTACCTGCCGCCTTGTAGACCGCGCTTTGCGTCCGCTGTTCCCCGACAACTTCCATGCCGAAGTTTACGTGAACATCATTTTGTTCTCTGCCGATGGCGTCGATATGCCTGATGCATTGGCCGGACTTGCCGCATCGGCTGCGCTTGCCGTATCGGACATTCCGTTCGGCGGACCTATCTCCGAGGTTCGTGTAGCACGTATCGATGGCAAGTTTGTAATCGACCCGACCTTCGAACAACTGAAGCAGGCAGATATGGACTTGATGGTAGCCGCTACGTATGAAAATATCATGATGGTGGAAGGCGAAATGGAGGAAGTGAGCGAACAGGATTTGCTCGAAGCTCTGAAAGCCGCACACGAAGCTATCAAAGTTCATTGCAAGGCACAGATGGAACTGATGGAAGAAGTCGGTTCTACCGTAAAGCGCGAATATTGCCACGAAGAAAACGACGAAGAACTGCGCAAGGCGGTTCACGAAGCTTGCTACGACAAGGCATACGCCATTGCTCAGTCGGGCAATAAGAACAAACACGAACGCGAAGACGCTTTCACCGCTATCTGTGATGAGTTCAAAGCTCAGTTCACCGAAGAGGAACTGGAAGAAAAAGGTCCGATGATCGACCGTTACTACCACGATGTGGAAAAAGAAGCGATGCGCCGTTGCATCCTCGATGAAGGCAAACGTCTGGACGGACGTAAGACAACAGACATACGTCCCATCTGGTGCGAAGTAAGCCCGTTGCCTTATCCGCATGGCTCGGCTATCTTTACCCGTGGCGAAACCCAGTCGTTGAGTACCGTTACATTGGGTACAAAAGCTGACGAGAAAATCGTCGATGATGTACTCGACCAGCACAAAGAACGCTTCCTGCTACACTATAACTTCCCGCCTTTCTCTACAGGCGAAGCCAAAGCACAACGCGGTGTAGGCCGTCGTGAAATCGGACACGGACACTTGGCATGGCGTGCACTGAAAGGGCAGATTCCTGCCGACTATCCTTATTGTGTCCGCGTAGTTTCCGACATCCTCGAATCAAACGGTTCTTCTTCTATGGCTACAGTATGTGCCGGAACACTTGCCCTGATGGATGCAGGTGTACCTATCAAGAATCCGGTATCAGGTATTGCAATGGGATTGATCAAGAACGCTGGAGAAGATAAATATGCAGTCTTGTCGGATATCTTGGGAGATGAAGACCACTTGGGCGATATGGACTTCAAGGTAACGGGAACGAAAAATGGTATCACCGCTACCCAGATGGATATCAAGTGCGACGGTTTGACTTACGACATTTTGGAAAAAGCCTTGATGCAAGCTAAGGAAGGCCGCGAATACATCCTCGGAAAACTGACCGAATGCATCGCTGAACCGCGTGCAGAACTGAAACCGAACGCTCCGCGTATCGAAACCATGACGATTCCGAAAGAATTCATCGGTGCAGTAATCGGCCCGGGTGGAAAGATTATCCAGGGTATGCAGGAAGAAACCGGTGCTATTATCACAATCGAAGAAGTAGACGGTGTAGGACGTATCGAAATTGCAGGTACCAACAAGAAGTGCATTGATGATGCTGTACGCATGATTAAGAACATCGTTGCCATCCCCGAAATAGGTGAGGTATACACCGGAAAAGTACGTTCCATCATGCCTTATGGAGCATTTGTCGAATTCCTTCCGGGAAAAGACGGTTTGCTGCACATCTCGGAAATCAGCTGGAAACGTTTGGAAACCATCGAAGAATCCGGACTGAAAGAAGGTGATGAAATTGAAGTAAAACTGCTGGATATCGACCCAAAAACCGGCAAGTTCAAATTGTCACACAAGGTATTGATGCCAAAACCAGAAGGAATGGCCGAAGAAAAGCCCAATCATCCGAAACGAGAGCACAAACCCCAGCCTCGTAAAGAAAAATAAGTGAATACATTTTTTTTCATAATAATGATAATCTCCCTCTTTCTTGGGCTTTTCCCTTGAGAGAGGGAGATTTTTCATAAAAGCATCCAGATACCCAATTTCTTACCACGCATTCAAATGTATCCGCTCTTCTGTATCGATGTTTTTTTACTTGGGCAAGGCATCGGCAAACATCGCCATTTTGTCTTTATCGCCCGATTCGTCCACCTCTGCAACCAGCTTCTTGAATGCTGCCATGTTCTTTGCCAACGGAGCAATGACCTTGGCTATATTCTCCTGTCCACGCACCACGACAAACTCGAATTGCCGTAAATGGTCGTTGGTCGGTGCCTTGAACGCCGCACTAATAATTCGCTTTAAAGCCTCATCACTTACTTCACGGCCGGAAAAGTCGCGGATGATAGCCCCATCCGCTGTAAGATTATTAATCTTCAGGCTGCAAGATTATTAATCTTACACCAGACGAAGATAATAACACATACAGTTTAGTAATGCACGGCGAACGGAACGGGTACAGCATACAGGAACGATGACATCAGCTAAATGCACAAATCCATACCGCTCCATAGTATATCTTAATTTCATCCGATAAATACAATCCATAAAAGCTACTTACAAACATTATACAACAATGATGCAAAATCAAATGTTCCTAAGCGAATTGAGGGCTTTCCCGTTGTCATTCTATGCGACGTAACCATGTCCCCATATAGGCGGAACGGACAAGTAAAGACATTCCAAGATAAAATAAACCTCTGCCAGACAGACTCTCACGAGCAGCTCCGGCAGAGGTTTTACTGAAAAGCACAATTATTATTCAAACTCAATTGGCTGCATTTCCGTGCATATTAGGATTCGTAGTCAATTCTGTTGACGGAATAGGAAGATACAGATTCCGTTCATAATTAAACGTTGCCGTACCTGTCAAACTTGTCTGTTCCACTTGGGCTGCATTCTTATTAATCAAATTGTCCAACATCCTTTCACGATCCGGATCATTTGGGTTATTATACCAACGCATCAAATTAAAGAAACGCCAGCCTTCCCAGTACAACTCAACCGAATATTCATGTTTCAGTGCACGACGAACTGTGTTTATTTCCATACCTTCACAAATGACAGAACCATTATTACCTACAACCCTTCCCACAACAGGATGATTAGCAATCAATTCGTCAACTGTAGGCAATTTCCCTCCTTCCAAATAAGACATACCGGCATCGGCTTCGGTCGTATTAAGTGCAACCGTGTTATTATTCGCACGATTGCGAACCAGTTGGATATAATTTTTTGCTGTTGCTTCATCACCTGTTTCCAGACAACATTCAGCGTACATCAACAAGATATCCGCATAACGAATCAGTCGGTCATTGATACCACTTTGTTCTACAGAACGAACTTTGTCCAGACTATATTTACGGCATCCAAACCACTTACCACGCCAAGCATCAAAGGTTCCACCAGAGAACAGTTCTTCATAAGGAAGCCACTTTCCTGACTTGCCTAAAAATTTACATCCATCAGGAATATACATACCCAAATAAGCACGCGGGTCAATAATTTTGCCTTCAGAATCCCGTTCAAACTCATTATACAAGGCAAGAGATGGCATTCCGTTCCACCAGCGTCCACATTCGGTAGAGTTGGGGGCAGACAATTCAAGTTCGCGGATTGTATTTTGCCCTGTCACGACCCAGCTGTTAAGGTCGCCTGGAGCTGCAGGATTAAAACCTTGTGTTTCGGTACTTTGACAAAACTGCACTTCAAACATCGATTCCTTATTATTTTCATTATCCTCAGTGGCATTATCACGATAATTATCCATCAATCCATACGCACCAGAATTGATGATTTGTTCCAAAACAGCTTTTGCCGAAGTCCAATCGGCATCACCAGCCTTCGCCGTTCCGTCAAGGATAGGACGTCCCATATAACATTTTGCCAAGAATGCCAAGGCGGATCCTTTCGTAGCACGTCCTTCATCATTTGTCCCCTCATAATTCCAAGCTGTCAACAATTCAGAAGCATCCTGAAAATCCTTGACCATACGCTGATAAATCTGTCCTGATTCAGCTGGAGGCAATGAATAATCAGCACCACCAGTAGTTACATAATCACGGTCTGGGATTTGATCTCCAAAGAAATAAACCAAATAAAAACGGCTTAACCCACGAAGGAAAATAGCTTCGCCACGCAGACGGTCATACAAATTCTTATCCTCCGTATTATTCAAATCGAATGCACCATCTTGATTTGCAGCCAATTTCTCCAAAGCAAGATTAGCAGCATACTGCAATGTATACATATCTTGGAAAGTCGTTGAAAGGCTTCCCAAATCAGCATTCACCGTGTATTGGGACAATCGTGCAGTTTCCGGTTCACCGGCAGCCGCACCACTTGTAAAAGCATATTCATCGCTCCGTGCATTCAACATAAACGGCATCCATCGTGCCCAGCCTCCAGCACGCTGCAACATGTTATACGCACCATTGACAGCATATGTCAGATGTTCCTTCGTATTATAATAATTCAATTCGCTATCTGCCGAAGGATTAGTAAACTCCATTTCCGGTTCACAAGAACTTAAAGTAAACAAAACACTTCCCAGACACGCTCCTATATAAATTTTCAAACGTTTCATAATTTTGCTATTTAATTGTTATGTGTTAGAATGTCAACTGGATACCAGCAAAAAATTCACGAGTCGCCCAATATGTATCTCCTGAATAATAGTAAGCACCATCCACACCACGATTCAAAGTTGAACCTCCATTCGGAACTTGCGGATCAAACATAGAATAACCTGTAATGGTAAACGGATTCTTGACACCCATATAAAGCCGTAACGATTCGATATGAATCTTTGAAAGCAAATTCTTATCAAAGGTATATCCCAACGTAATGCGGTTGCAACGGAAATAAGAACCATTTTCAATAAAATAATCAGATGCTTTTGTATGATTTCCGTTAGGATCGTTCAATACAGCACGTGCCACATCTGTATTAGTATTGGCAGGTAACGTGATGGTTTCACCTCCAGCTGTGGTAAATGTAACGTCATGAGCCCGGAAACGATCACCCATATCAAGCATTTGATTCTTAGCTGCATAACCACCCATTAATTCTGTTTTCCAGTTATTATAAATTTGGTTACCGAAATCTCCTTGCCACAACATAGAAAAATCAAAACCTTTATATTCTGCCGTAATATTCAAACCAAATGAACAATCAGGCAATGAAGAACCTATAAAGGTCTTGTCATCATCCGAAATCACTCCGTCTCCATTCAAGTCCACATACTTTATATCACCGGCACTAGCTGACTCTTGCAGGCGTACGCCTTTGTCATTGACATAATTGGCGGCTTCTTCATCAGTTCTGAACAATCCATCTGTCTTATAGCCCCAAAATTGTGCTACAGGTCTCCCCGCTACGGTCATAGTCACATTTCCAGTAGATGAACTACCTCCTGCAAGAGATTGATTGCTTCCCAGGCTGGTCACCTTATTCCGATAAAGCGAAAAGTTAGGAGAAATGGTAAAACTGAAATCACCGATTTTCTCGCGATAAGTAGCCGCAAGCTCAATACCCCAGTTGGTCATGCTACCTACATTCATATATACCGTATTGATATTACCGGTAGAACGAGGAAGCTGGACAGCCAAAAGCATATCTGTAGTTTTACGATTATAATAATCGAATACAAAACTCAGTTTATTATGAAACATATCCAAATCAAAGCCAACTCCTGCATCACGTGTAGTTTCCCATGACAAGTCCGGATTTGCAAAATTCTCAATCAAAGGTGCAGGTGCATTGGATACACTTCCGTCAGGATTAATCTGCCCGGGACCAAACGTATAATAACGGTTATCGGTTTCCACAACCGACTGATAATCATAGCGTCCCACAGCATTGGCACTACCAATCCATCCTAATGTTGCACGGATTTTCAGATTATCCAGCCAATGCGAAGTGGCATCTTTCATCCATTTTTCTTCACTGACTCTCCAGCCTATTGAGAATGAGGGGAAATATCCCCAGCGGTTTCCATCAGCAAACTTAGATGACTCATCTGCACGGAAGTTTGCAGTAATCATATATTTGCTGTTGTACGAATACATCACACGAGCAAGATAAGAAAAATAAGCCTCGTTATATTGTGAGCTGGTAATGATTTGACTGTCTGGATAACGACTTTCGATACCAAATCCACTATATTCATTACTACGGCCGGTAATAGCTGTAGAAAAACCTTCAAACTTTTCAGATACGATACCAACCACACCCGAAAGCGAATGGATATCATTAAATGTTTTGTCGAAAGTAAGCAAGTTTTCAATCACCTCATGGCCACTTCCTCCTTTTGTTGAAGTCTGTGAATTGTAATCTTGTCGGGCGTTTGCCGTACCCAAGTCATATTTGGGAACGATTGTAGCATCATTATTACGCGCATACGAATATGTATAAGTAAGTCTGTATTTCAGCCAGTCAAATATCTTGATTTCACCGAAAATACTACCCATTGTGCTTACCGAACGGTTACGCAAACGCTGATTGTGCAAATACCATGCTTGATTTGCCATATCGTTCCCATCACGTCCATTGTTTCCTGTATGGAAAAACGTCCCATCTTCGTTATAAACGGGCAAATTGGGCGAAGTAAGCAACATATTCATCAAAGAAGCACCTGTAAAACCATTTGTACGGCTATAATTAGCGAAAATACGCCCACCATAAGTAAGACGACCGATAGTTCCTTCTACATTAGCATAGATATTATCCACTTTCGCATCATTCTTATGCATCTGATCATCATTATCCGTATGCGTAGCACCAATACGGTAATTTGCATATTTACTGCCACCACTTACAGATACATCATATTTCTGATAATTTGTATTGCAGAAATATTCATTCCACCAGTCCGTATCAGCCATTGGAGTACTCGGGGTAGCTACACCGGTCGGTACAATCTGGTTCCAAGTACCGTCAGCGATACTGGCCGCCGAAGAAGAATTGTAATAAAGCTCATTCACATAAATACCATAATCATATGCATTCAACATTTCCACTTTCTTTGTAGGCGAACCAAAACCGGCATAGGCATTGAAACTGATGCGAGGTTTACCTTCTTTGCCTTTCTTGGTCGTAACCAAAATAACACCGTTCGCGCCACGCACACCATAAATCGCACATGATGCTGCATCTTTCAACACCTGAATAGACTCGATTTCATCATCATTGGGGATATTGCCTGAAGCATCGATAATGCCATCTACTACCCATAACGGATCGGTGCTACCTGTAATAGAAGCCGTACCACGAATACGAATCTTGCCACCCGACACGTTTACACCTGCCGTACTACCTTGTAACGCATCTGTAATGCCACCCGGTGACTTCAAAACTTCTTTCGGACTCAATGTCGCAATCGCCGAAGTCAAGTCTTCCTTCTTCTGGGTACCATAACCTACCACAATAACGTTATCCAGCATCTGGGCGTCTTCCTCCAATGTAACATTCAATGAAGTTTTTCCTGCAATTTTGATTTCTTGGGTCTTATAACCCACAAAAGAAATAGTAAGCACTGCATCCGAAGGAACTTCCAACGTAAAGCTACCCTCAAAATCGGTAATCGTTCCGTTCGACGTACCTTTCTGCAATACACTGGCTCCAATGACCGTTTGCCCTGTAGGATCTTTCACAACACCTTTTACTGTTATCGTTTGTGCCAATGCCCATACAGGGAGAAGGCATAGCAGAAACAACAGTCCAAAGGGCTTCAAACATCTTGTGTTTCTCATGACTAATTATTATTTTTGTGTTTTACATAGAATTGCTTTATCTGGCTTTCACCAGAGTATCAATTCGTTTTTTCTCGACAGACAAAGGTAGAATATTTGTTTGTATATGCTTTTCTCGTATGTTACATTTATTATCACCCATGTTACATCTATTATGTTAAATGTTACATAAACTATCAGAAACCGTATATCTTATGTTGTACGACATAATTCGTGCTAATCGGCATTTGGGATTTTTTGATAATACCATTATATTTGCGACATCATCTAAACAAATCTACTTATGAAAAAACGTTCCATCCTTTCCCTACTTGCCGGAGTCCTTTTATCTACAGCTCTGGCACAACCTACTCCACACTGGCAGCAACAAGGTTCTGCCAAACAACTGATTGTCGATAATTGTCCCTACCTTATTTTAGGAGGGGAACTGGGAAACTCGTCCGCATCTTCACCGTATGACATCGACCGCATCTTTCCCAAGCTGAAACGCACCGGGCTGAATACGGTACTGGTGCCTGCTTACTGGGATCTGATAGAGGCCGAAGAGGGGACATTCGATTTCTCTTTGGTAGACCACGCCATTACACAGGCACGGGCAAACGACTTGAGAATCGTCTTTCTCTGGTTCGGCGCATGGAAAAACTCTATGAGCTGCTATGCCCCGCTATGGTTCAAGCAAGACTACAAGAAGTATCCGCGCGTACGGACTCAGACGGGTAAGCCGCTGGAGATAGCCAGTCCTTTCTCGGACAATGTATTCCAGGCGGACAGCAAGGCTTTCAAAGCGTTCATGCGGCATCTTTCCGAAACCGACGGTGACAAGCATACCGTCATCATGGTGCAGGTAGAAAACGAAATCGGTATGCTGGAAAGTGCGCGCGATCATTCGGAAGAAGCCAACCGCCTGTTCCAATCAGCCATTCCTGAGAAGTTGGCCGATTACCTGGTAAAGAACAAAAAGACGCTCCACCCGTGGCTGGCTGGAAAATGGCAAAAAGCCGGGGGTAAGACCGAAGGAAACTGGCAGGAGGTGTTCGGCACCGACCTGTATACCGATGAAATCTTTATGGCATGGCATTATGCCTCTTATGTGGAACGTATGATTCAGTGCGGACGGGAAGCGTACAACTTGCCTATGTATGTCAATGCCGCCATGAATAGTCGCGGGCGCAAACCCGGTGAATATCCGTCGGCAGGACCGCTGGCTCATCTCATCGATATCTGGCATTGTGCCGCTCCGGGCATTGACCTGCTGGCTCCCGACCTCTACGACAAAGGGTTTACCGGCTGGACCGCACAATATAAGCTGCACAACAACCCGCTTTTTATACCTGAAATCCGTCTGGAGCCTAATGATGGTGTGCGTGCCTTTTATGTATTCGGCGAGCACGACGGCATCGGTTTCAGCCCGTTCTCCATAGAAGACGCGCCCGACCGTCCCAGTTACCAGTTGACCCAAAGCTACCTCAAGCTGAAAGAACTGATGCCTCTCATCACCCGTTACCAGGGGCAGGGAGCCATGAAAGGCTTACTTTTCGACCAAACCGAGAAAGAACGCACCCTTGCATGGGATAACACATTATTAATATGTAAGCACTTCTTTACCTTGCCGTGGGATTCACGTGCCACCGATGGAAGTGTATGGCCGGAAGGAGGAGGACTGGTCATCCGGATGGCTGAAGACGAGTACCTGATAGCCGGAAGCGGCATCGTGGTCGAATTTAAAAGCAAAGAAGAAGCCGCTTTGAGCACGGCGCAAGCCAAGTTAGGCGAAGACGGATTCGTATTGGAAGGCGAGGGCCGTCAAGCGTCTGCCGCCCGGTGGAAGAATGAAAAACGCATCGGCATCGGCTCGGTAGACGAAGTCAGCGTAAACGAAGACGGGAGCCTGAACTTCATCCGGCGCTATAATGGCGATCAAGATCACCAAGGACGGCACGCACGCATCGGAGTGGACAACTTCCAAATCCTGCATGTGAAGCTATACGAATACCGGTAAAAAAACACAGGGAATGATAAGGAATGACAACACAAGGCAGTTTCTTCAGAAGTATAATAGCACTAAAACTGTAGTTTCAGTGCATTAAAACTAAAGTTTCAGTATATTAAAACTGCCTGAAACTATTATTGGCTCCGGTTGGGCATCCGGTTGCATCGGTTTCCGTAGCCCCGAAACCAGGAAAGCCGGCCTGCAAGCATTACGCTACGCAGGCCGGCTTTCGGCTTTTCTAACCTCTAAAGGAATTTACTCCTCTACCGGTTGGAAATCTTCTTTTCCTACTCCACAAACCGGGCAAACCCAATCTTCGGGCAGGTCTTCGAATGCTGTGCCCGGAGCGATGCCGTTATCGGGATCACCTTTAGCGGGATCGTATTCCCAATCACATACGGTGCAAATGTACTTTTTCATACGTCCAATTGTTTTAAGTTAGCTATAATGTTCTTTTATATGATGGAACAAATATAGGGAAGATTTGTTTATCACCGTTCTTTTAATAACATATTTTTTAATTCTTCCATTCCTTCCGAAGCTCCCTTGCGGATAACATGCACCTTCCTGCCCGAAACAATGGTGACTTCTTTCGGGTCGATAAGGTACACCGGTACACGAGACGGCACATAATTGAGCAGTCCTGCCGCCGGATACACATTGAGCGAAGTGCCGATAATGACGAATATATCGGCTTGCTCGGCGTATCCGATGGCGGTTTCTATCATCGGCACCGCCTCGCCGAACCACACGATGAACGGACGGAGCTGGGAGCCGTCGGCGGCCAGGTCGCCCATCTTCACTTCCCATTCTTCGGGCTTCAACTCTTTGATGTATGCCGGATTGTTCGGGTCCCGGCTCGATGTAACCTTGGTCAGTTCCCCATGCAGATGAATGACATGGTGGCTTCCTGCCCGTTCGTGCAAGTTGTCGACGTTCTGTGTAATGACCGTCACGTCGAAGTCCTTTTCCAATTCGGCTATCAGCTCATGCCCGCGGTTGGGCTTCACGCGTTGCAGTTCCTTACGCCGCGCGTTATAGAAATCTATTACCAACTTCGGGTTCGCCCGATAGCCTTCGGGTGTAGCCACTTGTTCTACGGGATACTGCTCCCACAACCCTCCAGAGTCGCGGAAAGTACTGATTCCGCTCTCGGCACTCATGCCTGCTCCTGTCAATATAACCAACTTTTTCATACGCAAGTTCCTCCTTCATACGATTAACCATACAAAAATAAGAAAATTTAATCGCTTACAGAAGCTCTTATTCAAATAAAAAAGATACCTTTGCGCCGACTAAAGAAAAACAATATCTTTTAACTCAAAGACTTTATGGATAAATTCAGTTACGCCATTGGCTTAGGCATAGGTCAGAACTTGTGGAGTATGGGCGCCCGCAGCATCGACGTAAACGACTTTGCGCAAGCAATCAAAGATGTATTGGAAGGAAACAAAACGGCTATCACGCATAACGAAGCCCGCGAAATAGTGAATAAGTATTTTGCAGAACTGGAAGAGAAAATGAACGCGGAAAACATCGCGAAAGGAAAAGCGTTCCTCGAAGAAAACAAGAAAAAACCGAACATCGTGACACTTCCCAGCGGCCTGCAATACGAAGTCATCAAGGAGGGGAACGGCAAGCACCCAAAAGCTACCGACCGTGTACGTTGCCACTACGAAGGCACACTGATAGACGGAACTTTGTTTGACAGCTCCATCAAGCGTGGCGAACCGGCCGTATTCGGCGTGAACCAGGTCATCAAAGGCTGGGTAGAAGCACTCCAGCTGATGACAGAAGGCGCAAAGTGGAAACTCTACATCCCGTCCGAACTGGCATACGGCGCACAAGGCGCAGGCGAAATGATTCCGCCTCACAGCACCCTTATCTTCGAAGTGGAGCTGATTGAGGTGTTGTAATGGGATATTACCATTATTTGAATTTAATCAACAACAAAATAAACACGTAAAGCAAATGAAAAAAAGTACATTTTTAATGGCTTTGGTCATTGCGGGCGGTATGGCATCATGTGCGCAAGGTCCGCAGGCCAACATGAAGAATGAAGTAGATACCCTTTCATACATGATGGGTGTCGCCAACACACAAGGATTGAAAGACTATGCGTTCAGCCCGCGTATGGGAGTAGACTCTGCTCATTATGAAGACTTCATCCGGGGTATCGAACAGGGTATGAAAACAAGCGACCCCAAAGATTTGGCTTACCTGATGGGTATGCAAATCGGTGTACAGGTGAACGGACAGATGTTCGAAGCGCTCAACGGACAGGTTTTCGAGGGAGATTCGCTCAACAGCCTGACGAAAGAGAACTTCTTGGCTGGTTTCCTGGCTGCCGTAAAAGAACAAGCTATCGTGCCTGTTGACTCGGCAAGCCTGTATGTACGCACACAGGTAGAGGCTATCAAGGAAAAAGCGTTGGCCGAAAAATACGCCGATTACAAAAAACAGAACGAAGACTTCCTCGCTACAAACAAAACGAAAGAAGGCGTGAAAACTACCGCCAGCGGTTTGCAATACAAGGTCATTAAAGAAGGAACCGGCAAAGTGCCTACCGCTACTTCGAGAGTAAAAGTACACTACAGAGGTACGTTGATTGACGGAACTGAATTCGACTCTTCGTACAAGGGCAAAGAACCGCGCACCTTCCGTGCCGACCAGGTAATCAAAGGTTGGACCGAAGCCTTGACCCTGATGCCGGCTGGCTCGAAATGGGAACTCTATATCCCGCAAGAATTGGCTTACGGCTCGATGGACCGCGGTAAAATCAAACCGTTCTCTACCTTGATTTTCGAAATCGAACTGATTGGCGTAGAAGATACTCCCGCGAAAAAATAAGCGTTAACGCTCATCTTGAAACGCAGATTCATGCAAGCTTCAGTATGGAACTTGCGTCAATCTGCGTTTTTCTTTTCTCCATCCAAAAGCACCAACCGGTCTTAGAGCCTGTTCTAAGAAACTGTTTTGAACTTCTACGAAAAATTTATTCTCGTCTGGATGTATCCGTTTTCGTGTGTGTTTGGGGGGATTCTGGGGTTCTTTCCGCTTCTGTTCTTCGCCAGATAGCCCGTTATCCTCTTTATAAAATCAGAAAAACATCCTCGAAAACAGGGCTCAAAATAGTTTCTAAATAACCAAATGCTTACCTAAGATAAGAGGGGATAAGAGGGGCATTCTCAATCACGGATTGGGAATTGCCTCTCTTTCTTTTATGTGACAACTTGCGTAAAGCCACAAATACAGTCACACGTCATGGTGCCACAGGGAGTTACGCAGGAAGACGGTGCGTTCGTAGGATTCAACGTAACATTCACCCATGGCAAACATCCTCGTTCCATTACTCCTGACGGTATGCTGGAAAGTTCGCTCGGCTGGATTATATCACTTGCACGCATAGGTGAAGGCGCGTCGCTGGGTGGTATATGTAAATGGGCTATGGTGGGTGCAGGAGCAGCAGTAACAAAAGATGTGCCCGGTTTTGCAATACTCATAGGTTGTCCTGCAAAAATCAAGGGATATACAGACAAGACAAGTATGCGATAATATCTTATAGAGTTCGATTCAGCATTCTAACGTTTTTCCATTCTTCCACTCTTCCCGTTTCGGAAGAAAAGTTCACACCTATTTTATATATCGTCCGCGGGTCTGCCTCATACGGTCGTGCATAGCCTTTCGCCTCTATTTGTGTCAAAGCCTCGTCCGCGGAACCGTCGCGTTTGAACTCGAAGATATATACATAGTCAGGCGTTTCCACGATGCAGTCCGAACGTCCCTGGCTCTGTTCCTTCTCGGTATAGACCGTGTAGACGCTTATCAGGCGGAAGATGAGGTAGAACGTGTAATGGAAATAACGTTCTTTCTCGTGCTTGCTCCGCATGGTGTAAGGGATGCCCGCCAGGAAAGAGGTGAACAGGCCGCGCAGGCTTTCCGTGTCACCCTGGCGCAAAGCTCTCACTACATCTCGAATCCAACTGTTCAGGTTCTCTTCCGGTTTCAGGTAATTGGACGCGACCAGCGAGACGAAGCCGTTCTTCACTTCATTGTTCGGGAAATCGAGCAGGAAGGTGCCGAATTCCATATCGCAATCCTTGACGGTCAGGTAACCGCTTTGGTAAATCATCGGGAGCGGCTGTTCCAC
>URCM01000034.1 GCA_900546355.1 uncultured Bacteroides sp. | reverse complement strand
CTCAAAAACTCATCCCAAATCATCGCACGATAAATTCAAAACAGCTTCTTAAAAATACATTTGTGTTATCCGTAGGATGGCGTGTCGTCTGCGTGTATATACAAAAGCTGGTTATGGGCAGGTTGTATTTATGGGTTAATTTTATATCCCCATTCATCAAGGGCAAATCCCCAGTGTTTTTCTACCAGCTCTACCGTTTCGGGCTTGTATTGATACTTGTTTTTCTTATAACCCTTTTTCTTGTTGACGTATGCTTCGATAGCGGGACGAGCCTCTTCGAATCCGGGCAAAGAAAGTTTCTGATAGATTTCTTGTGTCAGGTCGAATGCGTTCTTTTCATAATCTTCGAAGCGCACTTCCACCAGGTTGCCTTCGGGAATGAAGTGTTTGTCTGTCTCATACTTATGATAAAGCTTGGCATAGACCGAAAGGATATTTTCCTGAAGCTCTTCGGGGGTGATGCCTTGTAGCTGGAGGGGCTTGATGGTATTGGTGAAGAAGCTTCGGGTAGATTCGAACACCGTATAGGGATTACGCATCAGGTAGATGAACTTGGCGTTGGGGAACATCTTCACCAATTCCTTCACGCGGCCTGTGTGAGGGGGATTCTTACTGAGAAACTGGGTGCCTCCAGTGTTCCAGAGCGAAATCTTGATAAGCTTGGTAAAGGTTTCTTCGAATACCTTCAGCTCAGCATCCGTAATGTCTTCGAAGAGTAGATACTTGTCGGCATACTCTTGCATGTGTTTGGGCAGGAACCAAAAGTTATAATACGTATAAGGCATCATGTTGGTGAGGGCGAACTCTTCTTCTTGAGGCAAATCTACGGCAAGTTCCATATTGTCTGTAGGACGCTTGTCGGGCATCAGCCAACTCATGTTTTTCTTAAAGAAAGGTTGCCCCCACATCATCAGGTGCGGGAATACGGTCTGGTATGTGGTGTTATATCCGAAATGCTTGTCGCATGAAAAAACGTTGTGCATGAAAGTGGTTCCGCTCCGCCAATGCCCGAGGATGAATACCGGATCGTGTTCGAGGGGTTTGGATGCCAAAAGCTTTTCGTATTTCTTGTCTTGCAGCGGTTTCAATATAGAGAGCAGGCGGCATACGGCTTTGGTCAAGCGGTATTTTCCCCGGTAATTCGGATCAATTACCCGTCCTCGTGTTATCTCATTGAATGTTTTCCAGTCGGCGCCCACCAACGTGTTCACCGGTAATTTGCTGAATTCTAATAAACCCATATTATAAATGAGGAGTTAAGAATGAAGAACTAAGAATGACGCGAATCAATCAACGTTCTTCATTCTTACCTCTTCATTCTTCATTAAAAAACTTACTTCTTTATCTCAATTGCGTATCCGCGGCGTTCCAGTTCTTTCACTACGGTTTCTATCGCTGCGTAATGTTCTGGAGCGATGCCCAATTTGGGTAAATCGAGTACCGGGATTTCCATCGTAGTGTGCATGTCCTTATCCTCTACCCGGTTGATAATCATGCCGGCGGCACTGGTGTTGTTCGTTATCGGGTCGATAAGGATGAATGCGCCTGTAGCCTTGTTTTGGGTATACGGGTCGAAGAACAGTTCTTTCGATGAAGTGAGCACTACGTGGGCGATTTGGTTCAGTTCCAAAGGCAATGTCTCTTTGGTCAGTTTCCCATTTTCAAGCGAAAGATGTTCCATCGTGTTGACATCCACTTTATACTTGATGCTATCGATGCGGGTACGGCTGGTGTTGGTGGTCTGTTTCAGGAAGAACGATTTTTCCATGTCCATTTTTTCTTCGTCCATCCATACCAGCATTGCCTCGAAGTTGCGTCCTATCATCGGCACGTTATCGGGATGTACCAGCATTTCGCCGCGTGATACGTCTATTTCGTCTTCCAATGTCAGGGTGACGGACATGGGAGGATACGCATAGCCACATTCTCCGTCAGGCGAGTAAATGGCTTTCACGTGGGTTTTCTTTCCCGAAGGAAGTGCTATTACTTCATCTCCCTTGCGTACGACACCCGAAGCTACTTTGGATGAGAATCCGCGGAAATCAAGATTCGGGCGGAGCACATATTGCACGGGATAGCGGAAATCGGTCAGGTTGTGGTCGTTTCCGATATGTACGTTTTCAAGGAATTCCAGCAAGGAAGGGCCTTCGTACCACGGAGTACGTGTGGACTTTTCTACTACATTGTCTCCATCAAGAGCCGAAAGCGGGATACAAGTGATATCGGGCACACCCAGTGGGGTGATGAACGCCTTATAATCGGCTACAATTTTATCAAACACTTCTTTCGAAAAGTCTACTAAGTCCATCTTGTTTACCGCCAATACCACATGCTTGATGCCCAATAAGGAAACAAGGTATGAATGTCGGCGGGTTTGGGTAATGACTCCGGCACGTGCATCGACGAGGATAACCGCCAGGTTAGCGGTAGAACCACCGGTAATCATGTTGCGCGTGTATTGTTCGTGTCCCGGAGTGTCGGCTATAATAAATTTGCGGTGGTTGGTAGAGAAATACCGGTATGCCACGTCGATGGTGATGCCTTGTTCACGTTCGGCTTTCAGTCCGTCGAGCAAAAGGGCATAGTCGATGTGTTCGCCCGCATTGCCCACACGTTTGCTATCACGCTCAAGTGCGTCAAGCTGGTCTTCGTAAATTTTCTTGCTATCGAAAAGCAAGCGTCCGATAAGGGTGGATTTGCCATCGTCTACCGAACCTGCGGTAAGAAAACGCAGCAAGTCCTTTTCTTCATCCTTTTTCAGAAACTCTTCAATAGACATACGGCCTCTGGCTTCGCCTTCCATCGGGTTTCCTGATTTGGTTTTATCTATTTCTTCCATTTTCCTTCAATTAATAATTAACAATTAATCGTTAATAACGGTGCATGAATAGGTAATGAACAACAAACGAATGTAGGAATCGTTATTAATTATTAATTGTTCATTTAAAAGTATCCTTCCCGTTTCTTTTCCTCCATGCTGGCTTCTTGGTCGAAGTCGATGACACGGGTCGTACGTTCACTCTTGGTGGTGGTCATCATCTCTTCCACGATTTTCTCAATGGTATCTGCCTCACTTTCAATGGCACCGGTCAAGGGCCAGCATCCCAAGGTGCGGAAACGGATTTTCTTCATCTCTATCTTGTCGCGGTATTTTTCGGGCAATCGGTCATCGTCGGGCATAATCAATTGGCCGTCGATGTTGACCGTAGGACGTACTTTAGCAAAGTAAAGCGGTACGATAGGAATTTTCTCCAAACGGATGTATTGCCATACGTCCAGTTCGGTCCAGTTGCTCAAAGGGAACACTCGAATGCTCTCACCTTTGCGGATGCGGGTATTGTAAATGTCCCACAATTCAGGACGTTGGTTCTTCGGATCCCATTGGTGGAACTCGTTGCGGAAAGAGAAGATACGCTCTTTGGCACGCGATTTTTCTTCATCCCGTCGTGCACCGCCGAAAGCTGCATCGAATTTATATTTATCGAGGGCATGAAGCAGGGCTTGGGTCTTCATCAGGTCGGTATGGACTTTGCTTCCATGCGTGAAAGGACCTACTCCGGCACGGAACGCTTCCATGTTGCTTTCCACTATCAGTTTCCAGCCATGCTCTTTGGCATACGTATCGCGGAACTGAAGCATTTCCTTGAATTTCCATTTCGAGTCGATGTGCATCAAGGGGAAAGGCGGTCTTCCCGGTGCGAATGCCTTTTCGGCAAGCCGCACCATGACGGATGAGTCTTTTCCGATGCTATAGAGCATTACCGGATTCTCAAATTCGGCTGCCACCTCCCGGATGATATGGATAGATTCCGCTTCCAGCTCTTTCAAGTGGCTTAAATTGTATGTTTCTTCCATAATTTATAGAATTTATATCTTTGATATCATATATGACTTTAATTTCGTTTCACTTTCGGCAGTATCAATTCCAAGAGTCGTTTTACAGATTCTTCCAGTGAAAGCTTCGAGGTATCGAGCGACAGGGCAGGATGTTCAGGAGCTTCGAAGGGAGCGGATATACCCGTAAATTCCTTGATTTCCCCTCGCCGTGCTTTGGCATACAAGCCTTTTACATCCCGGCGTTCGCATTCTTCTATCGGGGTGCTGACATATACTTCCATAAAATCATCCTTGCCGATAATACGTGATGCCATCTCACGTAACTGGTTATTCGGACTGATAAAGGCAGCTATGGTAATGATGCCTGTATCGACGAATAATTTTCCTACCTCGGCTATACGCCGGATATTCTCTACACGGTCTTCGGGCGAGAATCCCAAGTTGTTGTTGATGCCGCTCCGGATGTTGTCTCCGTCCAGAATGCGGCAAAGCAATCCGCGTTTTTGCAGTTCACGTTCAAGGGCAATGGCGATAGTGCTCTTTCCCGAGCCGCTCAGACCTGTGAACCAAACCATCAGCCCGTGTTGTCCTAATAAGGCTTCCTTGTCGGCACGGGCCAGCATCTTGTCAAATATCGGATAAATGTTGTTCATTTATTATTTTGCAATTTACTATTTTATATATTTATGTTTCACCGCATAGGCCACAGGCTGACACAGAGGGGAAACTTATTGTAAATACCCTGTGAGCTTGTATGCTTTATGGTGAAAATCGATAAATTTATACCGCAGCAAAGGGCCAGATCAGCGGGATAAGTCCAATAGAGAGTATCATCACGATAAGGTCCATCGGGAGTCCTATCTTCACGAAATCGGTGAACTTGTAGTTTCCGGCACCTTGTACGATGAGGTTTGTCTGATAGCCTATCGGAGTGGCAAAACCTGCCGATGCGGCGATACAGATAGCGATAAAGAACGGCATCGGGTCTACTCCGAACTGGCTTGCGGTTTCCAGTGCCAGCGGGAAGGCAAGTGCCGCCGCAGCATTGTTCGTAATCAGTTCGGTCACTACAAGCGTGACGAAATAAAGCAATGCCAAGGCTCCCCATGCGCCTAATGAGCCCGAAACACTCTTGATAAACTCGGCTATCAGTGCCGCCAAGCCCGATTCTTCCATTGCCGCACTGATGGCAAAGGCACAGGCAATGGTTATCAGGATGTCCCAACTGATGTATTTGGTATATTTTTTAGGTGGGAATATCTTGAGCCAAGCCATTACTACCGCCGTGACCGCCGCAAAGAAGAACATATCCATCTTCACGTTCGGAAAACGTTCCTGAAAATAAGGAAGCTCGCCGATAGTGGCTCCGATAATCATGATAAGTAACAGGGCCAGAGCCGTCCATTTCTTCCATACCGGCATGGGGCGTGAAGGGATTTCCTTTCCATTGGTCATCATCAGGAAGACCGAAGAGTCGCCCCACGCTTTGGTGAAGGCGTCATCGGCAAGCAATACCAGCGTGTCGCCTTCTTGCAAGCGCACTTCGTCTAAGTTTTCTGTAATGACTTGTCCACCTTGGCGTATTTCCTTGATTTCAGCACCGTAGCGGCGTTTGAAATCGAAGCTTTTCAGTTTACGTTTCAAGCCAGGAAAGCGAGAAGCAAGCACCACTTCTACGATGTGCTTTCCGTTTTCTTCTGCCGCGTCCGCTTCTTCTTCCTCGAAATTATCGGGACGTTCGGCAGGAAGCAGTTTTTTGGAAGTTATAAAGATGAAAAGCAAGCCGGCAATGGTGATAGGGATGCCGATAAAGGCAAGGTCGAACATTTTCAGGCCCGGCAAGCCCCGGTCTATCATCATGCCGTGTACCACCAAGTTGGTAGATGTACCGATAAGGGTACACAACCCACCCAAAATCGTGGCATACGACAAAGGGATGAGGAACTTGGTGCACGATAGCCCCACCTTTTTCGCCCAGTTTTTCACAATCGGGGCAAAGATAACCACAACGGGCGTATTGTTGAGGAAAGCCGAGAAGGCGCTTACTATCGGAAGCAAACGAAGCTGAGCTTGTAAGACCGTCATTTTCCGTTCAGGAAGGAGCTTCTTTATCACAGTTGCCAAAGCCCCACTTTGCCGGATGCCTTCACTCACTAAGAAGAGCAAAGCCACCGTAATCATGCCTCGGTTGCTGAATCCTGCCACCATTTGTTTGGGAGTGATGATACCTGCCGCCATGAATACCACGACCAGCGAGAGCAACACGATGCCCGGACGCATTTTGTCCATGATAAGCGCAACGAGCATCCCAATCAGCCCGACCAATACAAAGATTATCTCGAAATTCATGACATTCTCTTTTTAGGATAAGCAATAAACCACGGATTCAACAAGTCCTCCTTATTATATAATAAAGATGTATCAGGGTGTGCTGCCTGATATACCTCACCTCCCGAAGCGCATACGATAGCATGGCCTGCCGCCGTATCCCATTCCATGGTAGGCGCGAAGCGTGGATAGACATCCGCTTTTCCTTCGGCAATCAAGCATAATTTAAGCGAACTTCCTCGCGATACCGTTTCCACTTTCGGGTATTTCCGTTCCATTTCGGATATATATTGTTCGGTCTCCGCACTTAAGTGCGAGCGCGATGCCACGATAATGAAAGTGTCGTTGGAAGTATCTTCGGAATAAGGCAGGCGATGTGCGCGTGCCAGCAAAGATTCGAAGGTTTCGTTGACGTCTGATGCGGTGACATGTTCCACCTTATAAGCCCCCACCGCTTTATCCGCAAAATAAAGCTCTTTTCTTACAGGAATATAGATGACACCAGCTTCGGGTTTCCCTTCGTTTACGAATGCGATATTCACCGTAAACTCCCCGTTGCGCTTGATGAATTCTTTCGTTCCGTCCAGCGGGTCGACCACCCATAAGGATTTCCATCCTCTCCGCTCTTCGGTAGGGATGGCTTTCCCTTCTTCGCTCAATACAGGATAGGGCAGGGTAGAGAGGTGACGCATTATCACCTCGTTCGAACGTTTGTCGGCAATGGTAAGAGGTGAATTGTCCGCTTTTCGTTCTATTTCGAAATCCGCATCCGGATCGGTATATACGTTCATTATCGCAGCTCCGGCTTCTAACGAGGCCCGGATAGCCAGCATCAGTTCTTCTTTTTCCATATCTGTCTAATTTGGCGTAAAATAACAGCTTTTTCTTTTATTATCAATAGTTCATATCTCGTTTTTTGTGTCACTTCTTAATTTTATTTATTATCCATGCGCCTTTGCCTGATGCCAGAGCCTCCACATATAGTAGGCACAATGGGTAAAGGCGAAGACAAAAGAGATGACCAGCAAAGTCTTGTCGGCTTCCCAACCTACAGTCTGCTGGTGCCACAATCCTGTGATGACACTCAATACCGCCAGCACCAAGCCCAACACGTTCAATACGGTGTCGCCTTTGCGGTGTGCCCGGTCTGGTTCCAGACAACTGTGTTTCCGTCCGTAGCAAGCATACACATCCAGTCCTATCAGCATCCAAAGCACCAGCCGTATCCAGGTGTCCGCCGGAAGAAAGCACATCATGCACAAACACGTCAGGATACCCATGATAGGCACAAACGGTACAAAGGGGGTCTTAAACGCCCGATGTACATCGGGCATGGTCTTACGCACAATCAACACCGCCGCACATACCAGGGTAAAGGCAAGCAACGTGCCGATGCTGGTCATTTCGCCTGCTACTTGGGCCGGGACAAATCCTGCCAAAAGGCTGACCACTACCATGAATAAGAAATTGCTATGTACCGGCGTGCGGAAACGAGGATTGATGCGCGAAAAGAAGGGAGGTAACAGGCCGTCGCGGCTCATGCTGAGGAACACGCGGCTCTGTCCGAGCAACGTGACCATAATTACCGAGCAATAACCGAACAGGATGGCAAGGATAATCGCCTTGTTCAACCACGGATAGGCGGGAATGATGACTCCTTGGGCATCAGGCTCACCCATGTGCTCGATAGCGACCGCTACAGGCGCGATGCCTTCTTGTCCGTCGAACTCGGTATAATGTGCCACGCCTGTCATGACGTGGGCAAACAATATATATAAGATGGTACAAACCAGGAGGGAAACCAAAATGCCGATAGGCATGTCACGCTTAGGATTTTTTGTTTCTTGTGCTGCCGTGCTTACCGCATCGAATCCCAGGAAAGCGAAAAATACGATAGCCGCTCCACGCAGGATGCCCGAAAAGCCGAATTCACCTAACTTACCGGTGTTTTCGGGGATGTAGGGCACATAATTATCTGCCTGAATGAATTTCCAGCCTAAAAAGACAAATACTAAAATGACACTGATTTTCAGGAAAACAATCAGCCCGTTGAAGAAGGAGCTTCCTGCCGTTCCCCGCATTAAGATGAGGCTCATCAGCACTACGATTACCATAGCGGGAATATTGACGATTCCTCCATCCCAAGGGCAAGCGGTCAGCGTGTGAGGCAAATCGATACCTACTCCTTGCAAGAACACCACTAAATACCGGCTCCAGCTGATGCTCACCGTAGTAGCCGCCACGGTATATTCCAGCACCAGGTCCCACCCGATAATCCACGCAATCAGCTCGCCCATGGTGGCATACGAATAGGTATAAGCGCTTCCTGCTACGGGAATCATCGAAGCAAACTCGGCATAACACAAACCTGCAAAGCAACACCCGATAGCGGCGATGATGAATGAGAGCGTAATAGCGGGGCCGGTATATTCCGAAGCTACCGTTCCTGTAATCGAGAATAGCCCGGCTCCGATAATCACGCCTACCCCCAAAGCCACCAGACTGACCGGTCCCAATACCCGTTTCAGGGTCTTATTTCCTGTCTGCCCGGCTTCTTCCTGCAGGGCATCTATGCTTTTTCTGACGAATAATCCTTCCATTTCTTGCAAGTTGCATATTGATTTTAGGATGCAAACATACAAAAAAACCGTGAGTTGAGGAAAAAGAAGTCAAACTTTACAACACACAATAAACTTTAAGGAGTATTTTCTACTTCTTTCCGCATGCTGAACTCGCACCCGCAATACTGCTGGTTGTAGAAACCATATTCCTTGATAATCTGGATGCGGCGTTCGCTCAACCCGCCTTTCCGCCAGTTCTTGTCCCACCACGTCACGTCGGGATAGGGTTCTACGGCATAATGTCCGGCTTCGTTAATCTGGTCTAAACTCTTCCAACGCGAAGAAGCAAGCGTGGTAGTAATCACCGTAAAGCCGTGTTCATGGGCATAGCGTGCCGTATCCCGCAAACGGAACTTGAAACATTGCAGGCATCTGCCGCCACGTTCGGGCTCTCCCTCCAGCCCATGCACCGCACAACGCCATGCTTCATGGTCGTAATCGGCATCGATGATATCCAACCCTAACGCCTGTGCATAGCGGGTGCATTCGTCTTTCCGGATGCGGTATTCTTCTGCCGGATAGATATTCGGATTGCAATAATAAACCGTAGGGCGTACCCCGTGCTGCATCAGGCATTCGATAATCGCCGATGAGCAAGGCGCACAACATGTATGCAGCAATACCTGTTCGGCATTGCCCGGCACTTCCCAGTCTTCTTTCTTCTTTTTCATAAAAATAACGGAGCCAGCCACTCGGGCACCTCTACTCCTTGTTCTTTGATACGTTCCAAACAGTTTTTCCCTTTGCGGGTCAACGTGAAATACATCTGGCGTTTGTCCTGCTCACCCAGCTTGCGTGCCAGCAAGCCCTTGTCCTCTACCGAGCGGATAACCTTCGAAGCATGCGACGAAGTCAATCCCGTACAAGAGATAATGGTTCCTGCCGTCACGGTTTCCGCTCCCACACTACACAACACCATCGCCTCGTTGAGCGACACCCCGTAAGTTTCCTCCAACCGGTTCTCCAGTTCGGAAAGCCCCTTCAGCAAGTCGCGCATCACACATATACATTGTATCTTTTCCATAATCAAATAAACAGGTTCATGTTTGCCTCACCGGCACGCTCCATGTAGGTAGCCACTCCGCCGATGCTTACACAATCAAGCAGTTCTTCACGCTTCACACCCATCACGTCCATCGACATCTGGCAAGCGATAAATTCCACACCGTTGTCAATGGCTTGCTGGCGAAGCGATTCAAGCGAATCCACCCCTTTTTGCTTCATGATATGGCGCATCATCTTCGAACCGATTCCGCCCATATTCATTTTCGAGAGTTTCAGCTTGCGTGAGTCTGAAGGCAACATCATGCCGAACATCTTGCCAAAGAAATCTTTCTTTACCTGAGGCTTCTGCTCTTTCTTGATGGCATTCAATCCCCAGAACGTAAAGAAGATAGTCACCTTCTCGCCCGTAGCCGCCGCGCCATTGGCGAGCACAAAAGTAGCTAAAGTTTTGTCAAGATCATCACTGAAGAGGATAAAAGTTTTGCCTTTCCCGCCCCTGACCACATTGGGCACCGCTTCCGTAACGCTTTTGGCTTTCTCTATCCGCACCCGATACACGCCGTTTTCTTCCGTTTTCGAGAGGAAACGGTTGCCCGTTGTGCGGCACCACGATTCGGCGTCACGAGGGAATCCCACATCGGTCGCACTTACTTCCAGGCATTGTCCGGGTTGTAAGGACCCCATACCTTTCTTCAGTTTCAGTATCGGGCCGGGACATTGCACACCGCACGCATTTACCTTTATGACTTCTGCCACAGGCTTGTCTTCCGCAGGACAAACACACGCCGCCTCTTTTTCCGTTTGAGGCGGACACGTTTCCATCGGAAGGCATACCGGCGTTACAGCCGATTGGTAAGTCTTAAGTCCTCCTATCAGGTTACGCACGTCCTTGAATCCGTTTCCTTTCAGGATGTTGCTTGCCAGATAGCCACGCAACCCGACTCCGCAATATACCCACACGGGCTTGTCTTGTGGAATCTCATCCAAATGTTCCCGCAATTCATCCAATGGCAAATTGACGGCACCCGGGATGGCTCCCAATTCAAATTCATCTTGGGTGCGCACGTCTACCAAAGTCACCCGGCTCAGGTCGGCATCCCTCAATTCACGCCAATACAGCGGTGTCATCTTTCCGCTCAGGATATTTCCGGCTACGTAACCGGCTATTGCCACCGGGTCTTTTGCCGAAGAGAACGGAGGCGCATACGCATGTTCCAGCCGGGTCAGGTCGTACACCGTTCCTCCTTGCTTGATAACCAGGGCAAACTCGTCAATCCGCTTATCCACTCCGTCGCAACCTACCACCTGCGCTCCATACAATTTCCCGTCCTTCGGAGAGTAGGTTATCTTGATAGCCATCTGCAAAGCGCCCGGATAATAACCGGCATGGGAAGCCGAATGGGTAGTAGAAGAAAGATAGTCAATACCCATTTGCTTCAACCGTTTGGCAGGAAGTCCGGTAGAAGCTACCGTGAGGTCGAACACCTTGGCTATGGACGTACCGATGGAACCTTCATATTTTACTTGATTGCCGAATACCAAGTTGTCCGCCACGATGCGTGCCTGGCGGTTTGCCGGACCGGCCAGGAAGTTCAGCCATGGCTTGCCCGTGACGGGGTGCGGAAACTCTATCGCGTCGCCCACCGCGTAAATGTCCTTATCGGAAGTCTGCAAATACTCGTCGACATAAATCCCTTTCATTTCTCCCAGCTTCAGTCCGGCTTCCGAAGCCAGGCGGGTTTCGGCACGCACACCGATAGACAGAATCACCATATCCACTTGCAAACGGGTGTCCGACTTGAAAGCCACATCCAATCCCGCATCCGTTTGCTCGAACGCCTCTACCGCCTGGCTCAGATAGAGTTTTACGCCTTTCTGTGTCAGATGTTCGTGCACCAGCGAAGCCATCGAATAGTCGATGGGTCCCATCACCTGGTCTGCCATCTCCACTACCGACACTTCCACGCCGGCATGAACCAAGTTCTCAGCCATTTCCAGCCCGATGAACCCTCCGCCTACAATTACGGCACGTCTCACTTGTTTTTCGTTCAGGTACTGCTTGATGCGATCGGTGTCGTTTACGTTACGCAGCGTGAAGATGCCTTTCGAGTCAATTCCTTTCAAAGGCGGACGTACAGGCGACGCGCCCGGAGAAAGCAACAATTTGTCATAGCTTTCCGTATAAATCTTCCCCTCGGCGGTACGCACGGTCACTTTCTTCATGCTCCGGTCGATGGCGGTCACTTCCGAATGTGTGCGCACATCAATGTTGAACCGTTTCCCGAACGCTTCGGGCGTCTGTACGAAAAGCCGTTCGCGTTCCTCGATAACCCCACCTATATAATAAGGTAGTCCACAATTGGCATACGAGATATACGCTCCCTTCTCGAACAGGATGATTTCGGCTTCTTCGGTATTTCTACGGATACGGGCAGCTGCTGTGGCTCCTCCCGCTACTCCTCCTACAATCAGTATTTTCATAATGCTGCTTTATTTTATCTTGTTATTATTTTCTTATGGAAACTTTTGCAAATAAACAACAAACTTTTGATATGATAAAATTTCCAATGGAAAATATTAATCACATTAACATAATTACAGGAAAACACCCCTATCTTAGGAAGTATCGGGAAAAAGTATGTTAATCCGGTCAAACAGGCACAGAATGCATTCAAACGGCATTCTTGAAAGATTTATGCATGTGATTTGCACGATTAAAGATTTGTTTTAACTTATGATTTACCTATATTTGCAATCGTAATTAACTTTAAAATAAATCGCATGAAGAAACATTTCTTAAATCTGGCACTATGGGCACTCCTACCAATGAGCCTATGTGTGACGGGATGTAGTGACGATGACACTTATCCCGATGTAGACGGGCAAACACCAGTTGCCGAAATGAACACCTTGCACATCCAAACAGCAGCGGGGCGTACCTTTACCATTGAAGGCACACTGACCGATGCGGATGGAATCTCAACCATTCAGCTGCAATGTGCAGACTTATACTTGAACAAAACCATTGATTTAATTGAAATCTATGGAGAACCTCAAACGGAGTACGACTTGAGTTATAACTTTGCGATGCCTGCCGATGAGATAGGCGATGGCTATATAGTAACCGTAACAATTACTGACGTAGGCGGACGAACGGTTACACAAAATGTCAAAGTTACACTTGACGGAGACTTCGAAGATCCTGTATTCGTATCTGGAGCACCTGATGAAGGAAGTATCGTTCCGGTTATCTTACGTGAAGGAGAAACACCTACTTTGGATCTTAACTTCTCATTGAGCGATGACCGTGGCTTGGATTATTTGGAACTCAACATCGAAGGCATAGAAGGTTTCCCCAAACGCATTGACTTAGGAATGAGAACAACAGGAGAATATACAGAAAGCGTACCATTCCCTGCTGAAATTCAGGATTACGCCTACACGGTAGCTCTGGCTGATACTATCGGTAAAATCGTAACACGCACTGCTACAATCCGTGTAACCGATGTAATGGATTACGAAAAGATGTATTTAGCCGATGTTGCCACCGAAGCCGAACTGAACAGTGACGTATTCGGTGTTCCGATGTGTATTGACCACACAGGCGAATACGAATACCAAGCTATTTACTACAATGCAGAAGCCGGTACAGAAATTTACTTCATACCTACTCCGGGCAGCTTTGCAGTACGTTACGGTATCAATTCAGAAGACAATACCGTATTGACAAACGACCCGAACTTGGTACAACCTTTGGTATTAGACCAAGCAAATGTTTACTACATTATTAATATAAACATTTGGGATTTGACCTACGAAATTGCAGGAACTTATTCGGTAGAAGAAGCGCAAGACCCGTGGGGTACGGATATGACGTATGGCGAAGAATGTTTCGATTTGTGGGGTGACGGCACAACCTTCATTCCGTTCACATTCGGTCTGACTTCAGACAATCCGACCAATGTAGTATCGTTTACTCAAGACGAAACCAATCCACACCTATTCTATAGCGAACCTATGGAATTAGCTACGGGCGAGCAAATGCACTTTATTATACATAACTATCACCAAAGCGAATGGTGGAATGCCGTAAGATGGTGTAGTATTAGTAATACAGACCTTGATGTATTTGCTTATTATACCCAAAGTGCATCCAAGAACCCTGATTATACCGGTCCTACTACTGGACAGGATGTATGGTCAGAACCGACCGTAACTACAGGAGGAACTTATCGCTTCTACTTCGACTCGCATCTGGGTAGAGCAAAATTAGTAAGAGAGTAATTAACCAAATAATTATCTAATATGAGAAAACAGATATTAATAGCATGTCTGTTGTTGCTATCCGTATGCGGTTTCGCACAACAGATTACGGTGAAAGGTATTGTGACCTCGGCAAGCGACAATTTGGGGCTTATCGGAGCCACGGTACAGATTAAAGGTACAACCACAGGTACCATTACAGGATTGGACGGTGACTATACATTAGATAATGTAGCATCGGATGCCGTATTGGTATTCTCCTCTATCGGTTACGAAACACAGGAAATACCGGTCAACGGACGCAGCACCATCAATTTGGTGATGAAAGAATCTACCGAGCTGCTGGACGAAGTCGTAGTCATCGGTTACGGTGCCGTAAAGAAGAGCGACTTGACCAGTTCTATTGCTACCGTAAAGAGCGAAGACATCACCCAGACCGTTACGGGCAATGCCATGGACGCATTGCAAGGTAAGGTAAACGGTGTGCAAGTAACCAGTGCCGGTAGTCCGGGTGCAACGCCGAAAGTATTGATTCGTGGTGTCACCACCGTCAACGGTTCCGACCCGCTCTACGTAGTAGACGGTATGCCGATTAGCGGCAACATCAACTTCCTGAACAGCAACGACATCGAATCGATGCAGGTATTGAAGGATGCTTCCGCAGCCGCTATCTACGGTACACGTGCATCAAACGGTGTAATCCTGATTACCACCAAGAAAGGCAAAGCCGGACAAACCCGCGTGAACTTTACCGCTTCGGTAGGTTTCCAGACCATTTCGAAACCCAACGTAGCCGGTCCTTCCGAATACAAAGACGTGTATAACACCCGTTATACCAACGATGGACTGGTTTCGAACTGGAACGACACGGGTGCAACGACCAATCCGGGCGGAACAGACTGGTGGGATACCGTAGTCAACAAGGCTGCCCTGACTCAAAACTATGCATTGAGCGTATCGGGCGGTACCGACAAATTGGTGTACAATTTCAGCTTGGGTTACTACCGCAGCAATTCTCAGTTTGACGTAGGTTATTGGGACAAGCTGAATGCCCGCCTGAATACCGAATACACCTTTAATAAATATGTGAAATTCGGATTCGACATTGCTCCGCGTATGGAATCATGGGATGATACGCCGAACCAGTTCTCTTCTGCCATGTCAATGGACCCGACTACTCCGGTATTCCGTCCCGAAGACCAATGGGAAGACAACGTGTACAACAACTACCAGCGTTCGTACAACAACCAGACATGGAACCCTGCCGGTTCTTTGGCACGTGCGAATGACCATTCACGTGAAATGGGTGCCATTATCAACACCTATTTGCAGATTAACCCGATTGAAAAGCTGACCTTGCGCACCCAGTTCGGTGCCAACGCACACTACCGCCGCACCGACCACTTCGTGCCGCAGTTCTATATGGATGCTTTGGAACAACAGACACTGAGTGACATTTCCCGTCAGTCGCAAGAATGGCTGGACTGGAACTGGACCAATACGGCGACATACATCGATACCTTTGCCGAAAAGCATAACCTCAACGTAATGGCAGGTTTCACCGCAGAACGCTATGCATGGTACAATGTACAAGCTACACGTGACAACGTTCCCAACAACATGGACATCATGCAGGAAGTGAATGCCGGTGATCCGGATACCGCCGAAGGTTTTGGCGAAACCAGCTACAATACACTGGTCTCTTTCTTGGGACGTGTGATGTATAACTACGACAACCGTTACTACATCTCTGCATCCCTCCGTGCCGATGGTTCTTCACGGTTCCCCTCAGGCAATAAATACGCTCTCTTCCCGGCAGTATCTGCATCGTGGCGCATCACGGCTGAAGAGTTTATGCAAGATCAGGAAATCTTCAGCGACCTGAAACTCCGTGGAGGTTGGGGACGCGTAGGTAACCAGAACATCGATAATGACGCGACATTGACCCTATTGGACCAGACTCAATATTCGTTCGGCGGCAACATTGCCAACGGTTACTTTGTATCAGGTATTGGAAACAACCAACTGAAATGGGAAACCGTAGAAGACTGGAACGTAGGTATTGATATGTCTCTGTTACAATCACGTTTGGGAATTACCTTCGAATACTTCCAAAAGAAGTCAAAAGACATGTTATACCAAAAGCAAAACGTATACGCCATTGGTTATCCAGACTGGAACAGTACTGTATGGATGAACATCGGTAGCATGAAAGCTTCTGGTTGGGAATTGGGACTGAGTTGGCGCGACCAAGTCGGCAAAGACTTCTCGTATGACATCGGCGTGAACCTGTCTGCCGTACGCAACAAAGCCATCAAATTCTCAGGCGACGGTCCGATTTATGCCGGTGGCTTCAACAGCGACTCTATCATCCGCAACGAAGACGGCGGTTTGATTTCACGCTTCTACGGTTATGTAGCCGACGGCTTATTCCAAAACTGGGAAGAAGTGTACGCACATACCGATGAACACGGAACTTTGATTCAGCCGAATGCACAGCCGGGTGACATTCGTTTCAAAGACTTAAACTATGACGGAGTGCTTGACGATAATGATAAAACATTTATCGGTAATCCGTATCCCGATCTGATGATGGGTATCAACATCGGTCTGCGCTACAAACGCATCGATTTTGCCGCTAACTTCTACGGCACCTTCGGCAACGATATTTTCAATATCACCAAAGGCTTGTATTCGGGAGCTAATGGTCAGAACGTATGGGCTGGCACTTTGCAAGAAGCATGGCACGGAGAAGGAACCAGCAACGATATTCCGCGCCTGTCGTACAGTGACCTGAACTTGAACTACAACCGTGTATCCAGTTTCTATGTAGAAGACGGTTCGTACATGCGTTGTAAATTGCTGCAGATCGGTTACACCTTGCCCGAAAAATGGGTAGGCGGTTCTCAACTGCGCATTTCGTTCTCGGCTCAGAATCCGTTTACCATCACCGGTTATTCGGGTATGGATCCCGAACGTCCGATGGCAGACGGTACCACTGATAGTTCTGGTAGCGTAATCAATACCGGTATCGATAACACCGCTTATCCGAATCCGCGTACATTCTTGTTCGGCATTGACTTTAAATTTTAATAACTGACAGACATGAAACATTTACTTAGTATATTAACATTGGGTGCTGCGCTGACTTTCACCTCGTGTGAAGACTTCTTGACCGAAGAAGTGCGCGGGCAACAAAACTTGGATACTTACTTTTCATCCATAGAGGATTGTGAATCCTATATAACCGGATGCTATCAAGACCTGACCTGCGGAGGCTGGTGGAACATCAACACCGTATGGCTGCTCTCAGAAATGTGTAGTGACGATGCTTGGATGGGCAATACCACCCAAAGTCAAAGCGACTATATCTCATTGGCACACTACCAAGGTAACGGTGCTCAAAACGGTCCGATTGCCAACTTCTGGCAATACCGTTACAAAGGTATCCTGCGATGCAATATTGCAATTGACCGCATTGCACAACTGGAATTAGCGGATACAGAGACCCGTGACCGCTTAGTAGCGGAAGCCCGTTTCTTGCGCGCTTACTACTATTTCGAGTTAGTCAGAAACTTTGGCGGCGTACCTCTTATTACCGGTTTCCTGCTCCCTGAAGAAGTTAGCGGCATTACTCGTGCTTCCACAGAAGACACCTACGCTTTCATTGAAGAAGACCTGCAAGCTGCAGCTGAAGTACTGCCTGAACGTAGCGAATATGCAGCTACTGATATGGGACGTGCAACCCGTGGCGCAGCCCTCGGATTATTGGGCAAAGTATACCTGTATCAAGAAAAATGGCAAGAAGCGCACGATGTATTGCAAACAGTCATTAATTCGGGTGAGTACGATTTACTGCCGGAATTCGGTCAAGTATGGGATTTGGAATACGACAACAGTATTGAAAGCCTCTTCGAAGTGCAATACATCTATCACCCTACACTGGCATTGGGCGGTTCGCTTGCCACAGTCACTGGCGCACGTAACGGACCCGGTGACGGTTGGAGCTGGTGCTTGCCGACAGCTAATTTGGAACAAGCTTTCATTGATGCAGGTGATACAGTACGTTTGAAATGGACAATTATCAAGACGGGTTGTACTGAAATTGCCGGTGAAAACCGATTCGATGAGTTCATTGCCAATAGCAAAGAAATGGCAAACTATGATGAATATATCGAACGTTATGGTTGGGATGAAAATTGCTACATCATTGACCCGGCACAGCATAAATCGGCACGTATTATCCGCAAATATTTCTTGCCGATTGAAGACCGTCCGGAAATCTACAATACCGACAAGAGCCCGCTGAATCACCGTATTCTGCGCTTTGCCGATGTATTGCTGATGTATGCCGAAGCCTGCAACGAATTGGGACAAGACGGTGATGCACAAGAAGCATTGAACCGCGTACGTACCCGTGCCAAATTGCCAGCTGTTACAGCTACAGGACATCAACTTCGCGATGCCATCCGCCAAGAACGCCGTTTGGAACTTGCCTTCGAACAAAACCGTCTGTATGACATCCGCCGTTGGAAAGATGATAGTGGCCAGCCGGTTATCGCCAGCATCCTTGGTCCGAACGGAAGCTTTGTACAATGGAACTTGAACGAAGCTACCCGTGACCCGCTGGAATGGGAAAACCAGGGTGAATCCAGTGACAAAGGCAGCACATTCCAACTGAACCGTGACCTTGTGTTCCCGATTCCGTTGTATGAAGTAACTCAGTCAAACGGTTCAATTGAACAGAATCCAAACTGGAACTAATTTTCAATAGGTAAACCATAATTCACATTACATGTCACACGCCGCGGGTAATCCTGCCGATTATCCGCGGCATTTTTAATTTCATAAAACCAATCTTACCATGAAACTCAAACTACTTCTCTTTTCAACCTTACTAATCAACTTTTCAGCTTGCAGTGATGCCGAGACTCTTCCGCAACAAGGAGGAGAAGAAGAGCCGGACACACCATCGGCAAGTGTGGAAAAAACGGTAACCATCAATGCCGGACAAACCTTTCAGACCATAAAGGGATTTGCCGCTTCCGACTGCTGGACACCTGCTTTTGTAGGCAAATATTGGACAAATAACCGGAATGAGATAGCCGAATTGCTCTTTTCTTCTGAAATCACCGATGGACAGCCCAAGGGCATCGGACTCTCGATGTGGCGTGTCAACATGGGAGGCGGAAGCATGGAACAAGGAGACGAGAGCGGTATCTCGAATGTCTCGCGCCGTGCCGAATCGTATCTGAACGATGACCTGACCTTAGACTGGACCCGTTGCGAAGGGCAACGTTACTTTATGGAACAGGCAAAAGAACTCGGTTGTGACCAATTTGTCTTGTTCAGCAACACCCCGCCCGTGCAATATACCAAGAACGGAAAAGGATTTTCATCGGAAAGCAATAAATCAAACCTGAAAGAAGACTGTTACGATGACTTTGCCGCTTACATGGCAGACGTAGCTGCCCACTACACCAGCGAAGGATACAATATCACCCACATATCTCCCATCAATGAACCGCAATTCAGTTGGAATGACGGCGGACAGGAAGGGAGCCCATGGACCAACGACGAAGCGGCACACTTGCTCCGTGAATTGGACAACGCATTGACCGAACGCGATCTTTCTACTGACATCTTGCCCGGAGAAGCTGCCGAATGGACCTACCTCTATACGACCAAAGACGACCCCAACCGCAGCAAAGTGATAGAAGCCTTCTTCGAGCCAAGTTCATCGGCTTACATCGGAGACCTAACCCACGTAAAAAACCTGATAGGCGGACACAGTTACTGGACAGACGGCACATGGGACGGCATGCGGAATGCCCGCGAACGCATGGCACAAACTGCCGGACAATACGGACTGGAAGTATGGCAAACCGAATGGAGTATGCTGGGAGACAACTACAGCTCTACCGAATTCGGCAGTTATGATACAGCCACAACCATGGATATTGCCCTCTATATGTCGCGCGTCATCCACAACGACCTGACCGTAGCCGGAGTGACTTCATGGAGTTATTGGACTTCGATGGATATCTCGCAATGGGGACAGAAAGACCGTTTCCTGCTTATTTCGCTGGTACCTGACGGCTGGACCGGTGACGGAGGAGATACCGGACTGCTGCGTAACGGAGGAAGTTACCAAGCCATGCCTACCCTTTGGGTGCTGGGCAATTACAGTCGCTTTATCCGTCCGGGATACCGCCGCATTGCCATGGAACTAAGCGAATCTATGAACTTCTTCGGTTCGGCATGGATATCGCCTGAGGCCGACAAGATAGTAGCCGTCTATACCAATTATTCCAATAAAGGTGTCCGGTTGAACGAAACCCGGGAAGGTTGGAATGGCGAGGTAGCTTCCATTACCACTTATACTACCACACAAGACAAGAACCTGGAAGAAAAAAACTACGCAACAGATGAAAAAGTAATATTGGATGCGGAAAGTGTAACCACGGTAGTATACACTTTGAAATAAAGTTTGTACCTTTACACCTATATTATATATAACAAATCCAAACGATGAGAAACAAACTTACTTATACCCTGTTATGCCTGTTGGTATGCCTGATATGCATCCCGGCAAAGGCGCAAGTATCTTTTGGCAAAGCTGGCAAATTTAATGAAGGTTGGTTGTTCAACTTGAAAGACGATTCGCTCAGTTTGCAAACAAATTATGACGACAGCAAGTGGCGCAAGCTGGATTTGCCGCACGACTGGTCGATAGAAGGACAAGCCTCTCCGACTCTTGCCAGCTGCACAGGCTATCTGCCTGGAGGTATCGGCTGGTACCGGAAGCATTTCCAGATAACCGATGATGCTCCGCGGCATTACATCTACTTCGAAGGAGCATACAACCGGAGCGAAGTCTATCTGAACGGACACCTGCTGGGGAAACGTCCGAACGGATATATCTCATTCATGTACGACATGACTCCTTATTTAAAGGAAGGAGAAAACGTATTGGCCGTACGCATCGACCACAGCCGTTACGCCGACTCGCGCTGGTACACAGGCTCGGGCATTTACCGCGATGTATGGATGATTGCTGCTCCCGAAACCCATTTTGCACAATGGGGTGTAGGATGGCAAGCGACTTCCCTTACCGACAAGCGTGCGGTTATAGCCGTAAATATGAAAGTGGAGAAGCACAGCGATGTCAGTGGAAAACTGGAGGTAAAAGCGATGCTTTATGATGCAGAAGGGAAACTGGTAGCCCAACAACAGGCAAAAATAAAAGACGGGAAAAAAGGCATCTCCATACAAAATATCAACCTGAAACTATCGAAACCGCACCGTTGGAACCTGGACTCGCCTTATCTCTACACACTAAAAACCGGACTTTATCAAAACGGACGAAAATAGACGAAAGTGAAACCCGTGTCGGACTGCGGACCCTGCAATTCGACCCCAACAAAGGATTTGCCCTGAACGGCGAATGGATGAAAGTAAAAGGTGTCTGCCTGCATCACGATGCCGGCGTACTGGGAGCCGTAGTGCCGGAAGAAGTATGGAAACGCCGCCTGCAAAACCTGAAAGCTATCGGCGTTAACGCCATCCGCATGAGCCACAACCCGCAAGCACCTGTACTTTACGACTTGTGCGACGAAATGGGATTCCTTGTCATGGATGAAGCCTCAGACGAATGGGAATTTCCGAAACGCAAATGGGTGCAGGGCTGGAATGTAGGCGAACCCAGCTTTGACGGTTCCTTTGATTTCTTTGAGGAATGGATAGAACGTGACGTAACCGATATGGTGCGCCGCGACCGCAACCATCCTTGCATCTTCTTATGGAGTATCGGCAACGAAGTGGACTACCCGAACGACCCTTATTCACACCCGATTCTTGACGGGACTACCATCAACCAACCCATGTTCGGCGGCTACAAGCCCGATGCTCCCGATGCCATGCGCATCGGCAAGATAGCCAAACGGCTTGCCGCTTGTGTGCGCAAGGTAGACACATCACGTCCTGTCACCGGAGCTTTGGCTGGGGTGGTTATGTCCAATCAGACAGAATATCCGGAAGCTGTAGACGTAGTAGGATACAACTATACAGAGAACCGTTACGATGAAGACCATGCCACCTATCCCGACCGCATCATCTACGGCAGCGAAACAGGCGTAGGCTTTGACGCTTGGCTTGCCGTGCGCGACAAAGAATTTATCTTCGGACAATTTATCTGGACAGGAACCGATTACTTGGGTGAAGCCGGACGCTGGCCTTCACGCGGACTTTATACAGGCTTGTTGGACTTCGGCAGCTTCCCGAAACCCCGCGGACATTTCCGTGCTTCCTTGTGGTGTGAACACCCGGTAACTTATATCGGTACCTATCCGATAAAGGAAGGACAGGACTGGCTTTCGCAAGATGCATGGGATATCTGGAATTATGAACCGGGACAACTGATTCGTGTGGTATGCTACACCAATGCTCCTCAAGCCCGCTTGTTGTTGGATGGAAAAGAAATAGGCAAGATGAAACCCTATGATGACAAGAGCGGTATCATTTATTGGGACATTCCGTATCAGGCAGGCGAACTGAAAGCGGAAGGCTGTGATACGAACGGGAATGTCCTTTCCAACTATTCCATCACTTCATCGGGACGTCCGTATGCCATCCGGGCAAGCGCAGACTGTGATACCCTTTCATCCGGCAAAACCATCGCACACATCACCGTGGAAGTGGTAGACGAGAAAGGTACGGTTGTGAAACTGGGAGATAATAACATCACCTGCCACATCGAAGGTCCTGCAAAGCTGTTGGGACTGGAAAACTCGGACAACAGCGACATGGGCGATTATACCGACAACCGCCAACGGGTTTACCACGGACGTTTGCTTGCTTATATCCAGGCAACAGGCGAAAAAGGTGAAATCCGTGTCAAGTTTACATCTCCATTATTGAAAGGTACGGAAGTAACCTTGAAAGCCGAATAGCTTTTTCAGTTGACAAGGTTTTTGAAGAGTAAGGAAACATCCGCTTTATCTATTCAAAAGCCTTGTCAACTTATAAACTTTGCCAACTGAAAAAACATACAACCACATGAAACATTTCCTATTTATCATCTGTTTGCTGAACGCTTTCAATTGTTGGTCGCAAACCTACACCATCAAACGTCTGGGAATGGAAAAAGGATTGTCCAACAATTTTGTCATCGATATTGCGGAAGACAAGAATGGTTATCTTTGGTTTGCTACGGAAGAAGGGTTGAATAAACTGGAAGGAACCACTTTCACTACATATTACAAGACAGAAAACAACGAACAAGGGATAACAGGAAATGAACTGAACTGTCTGTTAGACGATCCGGAAGAAAACATACTGTGGATAGGCACCCAACGGGCAGGCTTAAACGCATTCGATTACAGGAACAATACGTTCACCATCTACCGACACGATGACAACAACCCGAACAGCCTTGCTACCGATGATGTGACAGGCATCTATCCGGCAAAAGACGGAAACTTATGGATAACCACTTACTGGAAAGGCATTGATTATTTGGACAAAAAAACAGGCACATTTACTCATTACAATCGGACAACTGTACCCCAATTGCCAGGTAACCATATTTGGACTGCTACAGAAGACGGCAAAGGCAATTTATATATCGGACACAGATACGAAGGCATGAGTATCCTCTCACTCAAGACCAAACAGGTGGAAAATTTCAGACATGATGAAAACGATCCTACCTCCCTGCCCGGCAACGAAGTGAAATGTATTTATCAAGACCAAAGCGGAGATATCTGGGTAGGCACAGATAAAGGATTGGCACTGTTTAATCCCGGAGAAAAAAACTTTTTGAATTTCGGTACGCCAGGCAGCCTGCTTTCATACAATATTTTTGATATCTGCCAACTGAACGACAAACAACTCTGGATAGCTACCGAATTCGGAGGCATAGCCATTATTGACTTGTCACAACGCTTCTTTTCATCACCAGAAGACCTCAGTTATCGCCACATCCGTGAAGGTAACGATGAGTACAGCCTTAGCAACTCAAGCGTACGCAGTATCTTTCAAGACTCTAATAACAATATTTGGGTGGGACTTTGGGGCGGAGGCGTCAACTTCCTTAACAATAACGCTACGCTATTCAATACTTATTGCTATTCGCAGGACATGCCCGGAAGTAACCTGAATGCCCGCATAGCCAGTGCCGTATGCATGGACCGGCATAACCGATTGTGGATAGGTACCGATGGAGGAGGTATCAACGTATTGGAGAATGGACGACGTACCGCCACTTATATGGTTCAAAACGGTAGCCTTAGCGGCAACTCCATACAGACAGCCCTTTGCGATTCGGAAGGCAATCTGTGGTTCGGACTTTTCCGCAAAGGCATCATGTATTTCGATAGCCAGAAACAATCGTTCTACCAACTGTTTCCACAAGAACTGAGCACAACGGATGTACGTTCCTTTTTCGAAGACAGGAACGGACTGATGTGGATAAGCAGCAGTAACGGAATATATCAGATAGACCGGACTTCCAAAAAGATTGTCCAACACATCGACATCCCCGAAAATTTAGTAAGAGATGTCATCAAAGATACCCAAGGACGTATTTGGGTAGGAACTTTTGGAGGAGGTCTCTTCCTTTATTCACAAGACTTAAAACTGATACACACTTTCGATACATACGCAGGCTTTCCATCCAATACCGTCAACGACATATATGAAGACACCCGACGTAACGTATGGATAGCCACAGGTGACGGCCTGGTATGTTTTCCTCCGAAAAGCCTGGATTATCAAGAATACCAACGCACCGAAGGACTTGACAACACCCACATCCGAGCCATAATCGAAGACCATGCCGGCAACATCTGGTTCAGCACCAATAAAGGCATCTCCTGTTTCAAACAGGAAGAAAAACAATTCTATAACTACAATCACAAAGACAATATTCCCCTTGCCAGTTTCACTACCGGAAGTGTATGCAAAGACAACAAAGGAAACCTGTATTTTGGCTCTACCAACGGACTTTGTTATTTCGCTCCCGGGCAGGTGTTGTCTCCCAAAGAAGCTCCCAAAGCCCTTTTCATGAAAATAACGATTCTGACCCCGTTCCCTTTGACCGAAAGCAAAGGGCAAACCTATCCTCTTACCAATCGTGACCACATCAAACTGGAACATAAACAAAACAACTTTAAAATTGCTTTCAGTGTACCAGACTACGCACTGGAGGGACAAGTTGAATATGCTTATATGCTAAAAGGGCTCAGCGATTCATGGTATATATCCGACATGAACAACATTACATTCAGGGATGTTCCTTACGGCAAGTATGAACTGATGGTCAAAACCCGTATCCGTAACCAAAAATGGTCGGATAAGACAACGACTTTATCCATCGACATCGAACCTCCTTTCTGGTTGTCGTGGATAGCCAAACTGGTATATGTCGTAATCGGACTTATCCTGTCCTTTATCCTTTTGAAAACTTACAAGCGGCGCCTTAATCTGGAATACCTGTATGAATCGGAAAAATGGAATCATGAGCAGGAACAGCATCTCAATGATGAAAGGCTGCGCTTTTTCACCAATATTACGCATGAATTGCGTACACCGCTTACGCTTATTATCGGTCCGCTGGAAGACATGATGGGAAGCCGTACGCTGGCCAGTAGAGACAAACACCGCATTGCCGTCATCCATCAAAGTGCCATCAGGCTACTGGAGTTAGTCAACCAAATACTGGAATTCCGCAAGACTGAAACACAAAATAAAAAACTGTGTGTGTGCCGCGAAAACATTGCCGCACTGGTGTACGAAATAGGACTCAAATACAAAGAACTGAACAAAAATTCACAAATAAAGATACAAATCCATACCGATGCCGAAGAAATGATTCTGTATTTCGACAAAGAAGCCATGACCATTATCCTCGACAACCTTATCAGCAACGCGCTGAAATATACCGAAAAAGGACAAATTACAATAAGTGCACACTGGACGGACAAACAAAACGTACGCTATCTGGAACTAAGTGTACAAGACACCGGATACGGCATAAGCCCCGAAGCGCTACAGCACATTTTCGACCGCTATTACCAGGAAGGCAGTATACATCAAGCTTCCGGAACCGGCATCGGGCTGGCATTAGTAAAAAATCTCGTAACTTTGCATGAAGGAAGCATCGAAGTCCATAGCAAGCTCAATGAAGGAACCACCTTTGTCGTACGGATTGTGGCAACCAACAATTATCCTTCGGCACTTCACCGCGACCTTACCACAGAAGAGAAAGAAACTGCAGCTCCCCAAGCTTTGCCTGTCCAAGAATCGCAAGAAACAGCAGACAGCATGCGCCCCGTCATCCTAATCGTAGAAGACAACAAAGATATCCTCGACTACATGGTCGATTCGTTTACCGACCTTTACGAGGTAAAAACAGCCACCAACGGAAAAGAAGGTGTAGAAGCAGCTATAGAATATATTCCCGACATTATTGTAAGCGACATCATGATGCCCGTCATGGACGGAACCGCATTATGTAAAGTGCTGAAAAAGGATATACGTACCAGCCACATCCCCATCATCCTGCTTACAGCTAAAGACACGCTTGCAGACAAAGAGGAGGGTTATCAGTCGGGGGCCGATTCATACTTAACCAAACCATTCAGTGCCAGCCTGCTTCATAGCCGTATCAATAACCTATTGGCTCAGCGCAGACGATTGTCTGAACGCTATATCACAGCATCAAATCCGGTTACTCCGGGAAAAGACATGGAAGAGAAACATAGCATTCTGACCGATTCGTTGAATAAGCTCGATAAAGAGTTTCTTGACAAACTGACTCACGTGATTACCGAAAACCTTTCATCGACAGAAACAATCGATATCGGTTTTCTGTCCAGTCACCTCTGTATGAGCAACTCTACGCTATATCGTAAAGTAAAGGCGTTGACCGGAATGTCTACCAATGAATTTATCCGGAAAATCAAGATGCAGCTTGCGGAAAAACTGCTGCTCGAAGGGAAATACAGCATTTCCGAAATAGCCTTCAAAGTAGGTATCAACAGCTCCGTCTATTTCCGCCAATGCTTTAAGGAGGAATACGGAATGCTGCCTTCCGAATACTTGAAAAAGGTGAAAAGCGGACGAAGCGAATAATCCGATTCTGTGGTGAGGAAGATAGCCCGCTATCTTCCTCACCACAGAAATGGAAATGACTCAAAAACTCATCCCAATCATCGCACGATAAATTCAAAACAGTTTCTAATTGTTTTTCTTTTGTTCTTCAAATACAATCGTTTCGTACACGTAGAGTGCTGCATCCCGCCATCCGTTCCATGTCAGCCCCGCCTTGTCGCGTGCGCAATGGCCCAAGAATTCTTCTTTTGTCCAGCCCGTTTCATCGGCTACTTGGGGGAGGAATGTACCCCGATGTTCTCCTTTTATGATA
>URCM01000033.1 GCA_900546355.1 uncultured Bacteroides sp. | reverse complement strand
AGATTATTTTTAAAATAATATCTGTGGTCATCTGTAAAATCAGTGTTGTCTGTGTGCCATAGTATAAGTTAATTCTGTACACTTACTTATGCTTTTTGTTGTCTGGCGGTGACAATATCGGTTACGGTTACGGTGACAATAACACTTAAATCGAAAATACTACGCTTGGCGCTTTGAAAGAAGAAAATAATACAATAATATATACTATATATATAATATATATATTATTGTCTCTACTACTTCCGAGGAAAGAATCGTTTTAAAAAAATCTTTTGTCATATTGTAACCGTAACCGTAACCGCTTTTCATGACAATATCCCTATGGGTCTGTGTCCTCACATGCCTTCCCTAAAATAGATTCTTGGTATCGGGGTTGCGTCTCTGTGTTTATAACATGTACCACGCGCGCCCCGTGCGAAGTAGAATAAGGTGACTCCGGATGGCGCCGGTATGCTTTTTTTGCCGTGTGGACATGCCAAAACGAAGCGGCTATGCGGGCATACGCGGGGCTTGTCAAAATAAATCTGTAGCGCATTATCATTTTTTAACAAAAACAACGGAACAACCGGCTTTATAATTTCCTACATTTGCAGCAGAAGATTACTGCACAGTAAAAAAAGAGCTTAAAAAAACGAAATACAATCATGTGGAGAAGATGTATTTATATGATGTTTGCCGTAGCGGCTGGATGGCCCGCCGCCACAGAGGCGCAGACGCATGGGGTGAAGGACTCGGTCCGGATCTACTTCCGGCAGGGACGCTCTACGCTCGACTTGTCCATCCGCAATAACCAAGCCGCGCTGCGCCGCATAGCCGATAGCCTGAGCACCAGCTATGCCGACTCGATGTACCGCCTGGAGAAGATACGGGTGGAAGGAGGGGCTTCGCCCGAAGGCAGCATCCCGCTGAACCGCAAATTGTCGGAACGGCGCGCCGAAACGCTGTTCGAGTATCTCTCGCAATACGGCGAGCTGCCCGACTCGCTCACCGTGTTCCACTTTATCGGCAGGGACTGGGAGGGGCTGCTCCGCCTGGCGGAAGCCGACCGGGAATTGCCCGACCGCGAAGAGACACTCGACTTTCTGCGCGAAGTGGTGCGCGACTCGCACGAGGGCGAACGAGCCGAAGCGCGCAACGTGGAGCGGCTGGCACGCCTCGCCGGAGGCCGACCCTACCGCTACATGTACCGCAAGCTCTTCCCCGAACTGCGCGCCTCGCGCCTGCACCTGTGGTACCGCAAGGTGTGGAACCCCGTGAAGGTGCCCGTGCCCGCCCCGTTCGTCACACCGGCGATGGCGGAGATGCCCAGGCGTGCCGACGTGCCTTACAGACCCGTGCCGCCCGAACGGCCGTTCTACATGGCGGTGAAGACCAACCTGCTTTACGATGCCCTGCTGGTGCCCAACGTGGGCGTGGAGTTTTACCTGAAGGACGGGTGGAGCATCGGCGCCGACTGGATGTACGGCTGGTGGAAGAAGGACCGCATCCACTGGTACTGGCGGACGTACGGAGGCGACATCTACGCGCGCCGCTGGCTGGGCAAGGCCGCCGAAGAGAAACCGCTCACGGGACATCACCTGGGCGTGTATGCGCAAGTGCTGACCTACGACTTCGAGACCGGCGGACGCGGCTACCTGGGCGGCGAGCCGGGCGGCACACTGTTCGACCGCGCGAGCTTCGCCGGAGGAGTGGAATACGGCTACTCATTGCCCATCAAGCCGAGGCTGAACCTGGACTTCACGATAGGCATAGGCTACCTGGGCGGAAAATATTACGAATATATACCGATGGACGAATGTTATGTATGGCAAGAGACGAAGATGCGCCACTGGTTCGGCCCCACGAAGCTGGAAGTCTCGCTGGTGTGGCTCTTAGGGCGCGGCAACGTCAATAAAGGGAAAGGAGGCGGCAGATGAGACGATTGTTTTACTTCATCACCCTGGCTCTGCTCTGCACGGCGTGCGAGCACAAGGAGCTGTGCTTCCAGCATCCGCACACCGCCCCCGTGGAAGTGATTTTCGACTGGAGCTACGCGCCCTACGCCGAACGGGACAACATGGTGGAAGGCATGTGCTTGTGGTTTTATCCGGTAGACGAGGAAGGGACCCAAACGGGCGACCCCTTGCGCTACGACTTGGCGGGCATGAAAGGCGGCACGGTGGAAATCCCCGTAGGACGCTATCAGGTGCTTTACTACAACAACGACTACGAGGTGGTGCAGTTCCGCAACACCGACATCTTCTGGCGGCAGGAATGCTACACCCGCGAGGGTGACCTGTTCGAACCCATCTACGGCAACACGGTGAACTATGCCCCGCGAGCCGAAGGGACGGAAGACGAGCGAGTGGTCATCACCCCCGAAATGATGTGGGGCGACCACGCCATGAACGTCGACATCCACGAGACGCACCTGAGCTACTGGTTTGTGCGCGACGGCGAGACGGAACGCACCACCATCGACCGCGGCGACCTGCGCCTGACGCTGATGCCCCACGAGCAGATTTGTTATTACACTTACGAAATACGCAACGTGGAGAACCTGGACGGCATCATGCAGATGTGCGCCTCGCTATCGGGCATGTCCGGCTCGGCATTCTGCGCGGCGGAACAGGTGCGCAGAGAGTATGTGACGATGCCTTTCAGCGCTTCGGCGGGCGACGCTACGACGATAGAAGGCAATTTCCTAACGTTCGGCCATTACGACCCCGAAACCGCCGTGACCCGCGACGGGGAAGCAAGCGCGCAGACGGTGCCCCACAAGTTGGTGCTCTACGTGTGGCTGAAGGACGGCTCGAAGTATTTCTACACCTTCGACGTGACGGACCAAGTGGACGACGCGCCCAACAAACGCCGCGTGCACATCGTCATCGACGGGCTGGACTTGCCCGAACCCTTCACGGGAGGCGACATGGAAGTGGCGGTAGACGACTGGATTGTGGTGAACGAGGACATCACATTGTAATTTTTGGAATTTTAGAGTCTAATTAAGTATAGAGAGTAAAAAAGTAGGTTTTATTTTAAATTTTAGCGATTATGAGAACTAAGTATTTAGTAGCAGCTCTGTCGGCTGTAGCGCTGACGGCCTGCACCAACGACGAAGTGATGGAAGTGAACCGCGGACGTGGCATCACCTTCCAAGTAGCGACCGAAGCGTCTACCCGCGCAACGGCAACCACAACAAACAACATCAACGAGTTTAAGGTTTGGGGATACACGCAAGAAACTCCCGCTAAAGAGTTAATGAAAGACCTTGCTGTAACGAAAACCGGAAACACATGGGGTTACACAGGTACCATCTATTGGCCTGCAGCCGCAGTAGATTTCTACTCGGTATCGCCGGGCAATACAGCGGTAAGCATTTCAAGCACCTCGCAAACCATCCCCGGCTTTACGGTAAATACAAAGCAAGCTGATCAAGTAGACTTGCTTTATGCCGTAAACAAGGGTGAGACGAAAGACGCAACGAACTCGGCGGTTAAGATTAACTTCCGCCATGCCTTGTCGCAAATCGTGTTCAAAGCTAAGAATACGAATGAGAACTTGCTTGTCAAAATTAAAGGCGTAGAGATTGTTCATATCAACCAAAAAGGTGACTTTACCTATCCGGCCTTCTCGACCACTACCCAGAACACAGAAGCGGATGGTACGATTACAGCAAACACACAAGGTACATGGAATAATGTGGCTACTTCTACGACATTTGCGGCTGGTATAAAAGAAAAAGAATTGAACGGCGTAGTAAATACAGCAGTAGACCTTACAACAACGAATGAGGATGAAGTCTATACCGGTGCGTTGTTCATGATTCCGCAACAACTGACCGCATGGAACCCGAAAACAGAAAGCATTGGAAATACAACCGGTGTTTACTTCTTGGTGGATTGCCAAATGATGAGCGGAACAAATAAAGACGTTATCGTATGGCCGACAGAACCCAAAGAAGAAGGCGCATACGATCCGGATGCAGATGGTGACGGTTATGGAAAAGTAGCCATCCCCGCCAGTGCCCTTACTTGGGAACAGGGCAAGAAGTACGTTTATACCTTCATATTCGGTGAAGGTGGCGGTTATATCCCCGACCCCGAAGATCCGGATCCGGACCCCACATTGTATGGCATCAGCTTTACCGTTACAGTTGACAACTTCATCAATGGCTTTGATTCCGAAAGTGAAGGAAATGTTGACATGACCACGGGCGAAGAATAAGCCAACGTGTTTTGTTGCGGGAATATATACTTCTTAATTTAATTACACAGGCTGGGCGGGGTTGAATGTTCCCTACCCAGCCACCATATTCAAAAAAACTTTTTACGGAGGAATTGGAAATGAATACACGACATCTGTTTCAGAAGATAGGGATGGCAGGGGCGGTTGCCCTTGCCGCGGCATCGTGCACGCAAGACGACCTGACGGGCGGGCGAGGCACGAACGGCAACGCCATCGGGTTCGGCATCACCACCCTTGCCGAAAACACCGCCGAAGGACGTGCCTCGGAAGCCGACGATAAGCCCATCGTATTGCCCTTCCCCGGAGGGCGCGACACGCTCTACCTGCACCCGTGGGCGGAAGAAAACCGCTCCGTCCCTTCCGCCCCGCAAAAAGAAGAAACACGAGGCGTGCCAGTGACGACGGAGGAGGACTTCAAGGACGTGTGCGGGAGTTTCGGCGTGACCGCCTATACCGACGACGGCAGGCTGTTCATGCCGAACGAAAAGGTGACGAGCGCATCGGGAAACCTGTGGACTACCGGCGAGACCTACTTCTGGCCCGCCGAGGAAACCCTCAACTTCTATGCCTACGCCCCATACAGCAGCACCGGTGACGGTTACGGTGACAATATGACAATTAATCAAAACGCAAAAAACATCACGTTCAGCCATACCGTGCCCGACCAAGCCACCGCCCAGCCCGACATCTTGTTCACCCACAAAGCGTGCAGCAAGGCGTCATCCGAGAACGGCACCGTGCCCCTCAGGTTCCACCATGCCCTTGCCGGCGTGAAGTTCGTGGCAAAGAACGTGACGCCGTGCACCGTCACCTCCATCACCCTGAGAGGCTTGTACGGGCAAGGATTGTGCACCTACACCTACGATGGCGATACGGGCACCTTCGCATGGACGACAACCGGAGATAAGCGGGATTTCTCGGAAACATTTAACGTGACGCTGAATAATAGCGAGGGCGAAAACACCCAGCCCATCACCGACGAGAAGCCCGAAACCACCTTCATGATGATTCCGCAAACGCTGGAGGGCGTAACGGTGGAAGTGGGCGTAACCACCAGTGAAGGCGAGTTCACCCTGACCGGCTCGCTGGCGCAGACCGGCGCATGGGAAGCGGGCAAGATATACACCTACGCCATCTCCACCGAGTCAATCAACTGGGTATACGAATTCGAAGTGACTTCCGACATCACCTTAGCTCTCGGCGAAACCCAAAAGACGTATAACGTGAAGAGCTACCGCTACCGAAGGGGGAATTACAACGAGAGGCAACCGGTGGCATGGAGTGCGGTGAATACGGCGTGTACGGAGACTGACTTCGAAACAAATAAAACTGAAAACAAAAACTGGAGCGACATCCAGTTAGCGTTTACCGATACGGGCGCAGGGTCTGCCGATGAAGCGGGTACGAATCACTCCATCCAAGTCATAGAGACCATCCTGCATACCACTTACGATGGCGACAAACAGCTTCAGGACGAAAGCAAAGCGAAAGGAACACCAGAGAAGCCCTATAACCTGGCTACGGACAACGGCGAGGACGGCGTGATGACTACAGCCAATTGCTACGTGGTAAATGCCGTAGGTACCTATAAACTCCCCTTGGTGTATGGAAACGGACTGAAGAACGGAGCAAAAAACAATCCGGCATTCAACGGCAATTTCAAGGATTATCAGAATAACACGATAACCGACCCGTGGATAAAGGGCACGGACAATTGTTGCCTGGTGTGGAGCGACGGTTTCTATATGTTTAAGAATGTACACAAAGAGGGTGATTACCTTGTCTTTACGCTCGACCCCAACTATACGCAACAAGCCAACGCCGTACTGGCGGTACGTGATGCCAGCAACAACATCATGTGGAGCTGGCATATCTGGGTGACCGAACGCAATGTGAACGCGACGCATGACGTGGAAGGCTGGAACGAAAGCACCCATTACTACCTTATGCCTTGCAACTTGGGCTGGATAGACGGCAAGCAGGTGTATTACAACCAACGTAACTTTGCCTTCACCTTCACGCAAAACGGAACTGGCACGGTCCGCACGCTGAATGTAGTGCAGAAGGGAGACCATTTCGACTACAAAGACGCAGGCTCTACGTATTACCAATGGGGACGTAAAGACCCGATGGTGGCATTGAAGAACAGGGAACTGCACGACAAAGACGATTACCGCCTTCACGAAGTGGGGCAAGACGGATACGGATACAATACAAGCGCGAAACACGTAACATTGGGCGAGGCTATCCAGCATCCGAACGTGTTCTACACTACGACAAGCACGTATTATTGCTGGTTGTCCACTCCTATCTACAACCTGTGGAATACGAATTCGCCGGAGAATCCCAATATAACGAACCCCACCAAAACGCTATACGACCCGTCGCCCCGTGGGTTTAAGATACCGCCCTCGAAAGCGTTCGCACGGTTTGTGAACGGCAATGCAGCATCAAGTGGAGGTACGTTGAACGGCCGCATCGTGACCCCCGGCGTACAATACGAAGTGCGCATAAACTCAGCCGGTATTACAATACCCTTAACCGCTACAGGGCAACGGGTCGACCGGAAATCGGGAATTGACGGAATAGAAGAAGGAGGCTTGTGGGCGATGGACGGTGTGTATTATTGGACTTGCTATGGAGTCACAAACAGTATAGGTACTATACTCGGCCACTCGTTGTGTATCAGGGACGGTGCAAACACCTATACATACCAATTCCCTGGTGCCCAGACCATGGCACGCCCCGTGCGTCCCATCCGTGAATAAGGACAGGCAATTAAGCATTTTATATCTCTATCAAAACCCGTAGGGAAGCGTCCCTACACATTTTACTTAAATTAGTAATCCAGAACCGGTTCGCAGGGATGCGCACCGGTTTTATTCTTTCCGTTAACAGATTTTTACACCCACCCGTTTCAAATCCATTGCCACGTGAAGCGGATTGCGTAACTTTGCAATTGACAATTGACAATGGACAATTGACAATTACGATGCCGGCTATTCATTGTCAATTATCAATTGTCAATTGTCAATTGAACTAAAACTAAACTACTATGATTGACTATTCTACTTACATGATGACTCCCTCGCTGGACGAGGAGGGTACGGCAAAAGCGTATGCACGGGCGCAGATGCGCGAACTGATGACTTTCGACAAGTTTGTACGACACATTGCGGAGCACAACGGGGTGTTCTCGCGCGGCACGGTGCAGGGCGTGATACTCGACATGTGCGAGTGCCTCGTGGAGATGCTTTTGGACGGCAAGAAGGTGCAGCTGGGCGCACTGGGCGACTTCTTCGTGTCGCTCAATACCGAGGGGGCTGCGTCGCAGGAGGAATTCACCGCCGCCAACATCAAGGGCGTCAGCGTGGTGTTCACGCCGGGCAAGGACTTCGAGGGACTACGCGACCGTGCGGTGTTCAACCCCGTGGCAAGCCGTGTGGCTCAGGCGGCTACGCTGAAGGCGGAGAAGGCGGGCGAGGCGACCGTCAACCTGGAAGCGGCGAAGCGCAAGCCGAGCACTCCGGAAGAAACGGGTGTGTGATTCCGGATAGCACACAGATGACACAGAAGTACACAGATTTACACAGATAAATTTGGGGCTGCGCTGTGTCTGCATAGAAAAATAAATCTGTGTTTCTCTGTGTACTTCTGTGTTATCTGTGTGCTATTTTTACCATCAACTAACTTAACTAAACTATTTCTATTATGGACAACAAGAAGAAAAACATTTGGGGGATTGTGATTCAGACCTTGATTACCATCCTTACCGCTATCGGGACTTCGCTGGGAGTGACCTCGTGCATGTAAGCGTTCAAATACCTGTAGGGGGATTAATCTGTACTTTTATAGTAAATGCGGAAAATGAAATGGAACACAGAGACACAGAGGCACGGAGTTTTTATTTTTAGAGAGGGAACAAAGCGCACGGAGAAAAACTGGCTCTGTGCGCTTTGTCTTCTCTTATATTTATCCTCCGTGCCTCTGTGTCTCTGTGTTCTATCAAAGAATACACGCACTTCTTTTTGCAATTCATTTCTGATTGACTATACCCATCCATCAAGCGGAAATGCCGGTGGGCGATACGCCGTAGAGCTTCTTGAAGGCGGACGAGAAGTGGGATTGGTTCTTGAAGCTTACCTCGGTATATACGTCTGCTATCTTCCGCCTCCCTTCCTTCATCAGGGTGTATGCCACCTCCAGCCGTTTCCGGATGAGCCACTTTTCGGGGGTGAGGTCGCTCACCTTCTTGAAGTCGCGCTTGAAGGTGGCAAGGCTCCGCCCGGTGTAATGCGCCAGCTCTTCTACCGTAAACTCGTACATGTAGTTCTTGTTCATGAAGTCGAGGATGTCGATTTTCCATGGCTCGTTGAAGTCGAACAGGGTAGGGGCGAAACGCTTGTCGATGTGGAGCAGGGCGAGCAGTCCCTCTTGTAGCTTCAGCTGCATGAAGTCGTCCTGCGGCTTTACGTTCGGGTCGAAATAGGGGGTCATCGAGGCGAAGAGGCTGGTTATTTCAGCCGTTTTGGGCAATTTGATGACTCCGGAGTCCAGTTTCGGGGTGTTGACAGGCGCTTTGTATTGCTCGAATTTCGCATACATCTCCTTCAGGAAATGGCGGGTGAACATCAGGAAGATGCCGCAATACCTTTCCCCGTCGGCGGTGCGTTTGTATAGGGTGATGTGATGGTCGCGGGGGATGAAGACGCATTCGCCTTTGCCCACGTGTATCTGTTCCTTGCCGTTATCGAGGAGCATTTCGCCCGAATAGACGTAGTTCATGGCAAATTCGCGCGAGCGGTGGGTGCATCCGCTGGTATCGTCGTAAAAGAAGCTGAAGAAAATGTTGTTGTAGTTGAATATCATTTTCATCGGGTCGGTAAGGTCTTCTGTTTGATTTTGTTGTTTCATGTCACTTTGTCTTTTGTATATATTGTTTATAATATAAGGTGTACGATTTGCGGATTGTGGTCGGACAGGAATTTGCTTTCCGGTGCCGCTTCTTTCGGGATGAAACTATCGAGTACTTTTATTTGTGGGGTAACAAAAATGAAGTCGATTTTCTCGCATTGCTCCGAAGGGATTTGTCCGAAGTTGTGGAAGGTGTAGTCTACTCCCATCCGTTTATCGGCAATCTTCATAGCGTCTTTCAGTACAAACGGATTGGTGGTGATGGTGCGGTAAGCTTCCGATTGGTCGTTTACGTTGAAGTCGCCCGTCAGTACCGCGGGGCGGTCGCCTACTATTTCTTTTATTTTCCGGATAATCAGCAAAGCGCCTTCCCGTCGGGCAGTAACACCGACATGGTCAAAATGTGTGTTGACTGCCATAAAGATTTTTCCGCTTTGCCTGTCTTTCATTTTCGCCCAGGTTGCAATGCGTGTGCAGGCTCCGTCCCATCCGATAAACCCTATGCTGTCAGGATATTGCGAGAGCCAGAACGTATTGCTGTCTAATACTTCGAATCTGTCTTCCTTATATAATATAGGAGCATATTCGCCTTTGGTTTTCCCGTCGTCTCGTCCTACTCCGATAGATTTATAGCCCGGAAGGCGTTGCAGCAGGTCTTCCAATTGATTGTGCAATACTTCCTGCATCCCTACGATGTCCATGTCTTGCGTCTTGATGAATCGGGTGACCGTGTCTTTGCGGAATTGCCAGTTGTTCGATTGATCGGCCGGATTATCGTATCGGATATTGAATGTGGCCCATGTAACAGTTTGTGCTTGACACAGTGGGGATAGAAATGCCGATGCAATCGTGACGGCTAATAAGAATAGTTTTTTCATAACGGTTCGTTTAAAATGGTTTGATACATCTGTTTTTCCGAAGGAGCGTTCTTCTATTCGGCTAAGATACGAAATAAATGGAAAAAACTTCCTATCTTTGCATCAAAATTATTTTTATGAGTCATATACGGTTAGGAAAATATAATCAGTTGGAAGTCGTGAAGGAGGTAGACTTCGGTGTCTATTTGGATGGTGATGAGGATGGCGAAATCTTGTTGCCCAAACGTTATGTACCCGAAGGTTGTGTGCCGGGCGATATGCTGAACGTTTTCATTTATTTGGATATGGATGAACGGTTGGTAGCTACTACGCTTGAGCCGTACGTGCAGGTAGGCGAATTCGCTTGTCTGGAAGTGGCATGGGTCAACCAGTTTGGCGCATTCTTGAATTGGGGGTTGATGAAAGATTTGTTCGTGCCCTATCGGGAGCAAAAAGCCAAGATGGTGAAAGGAGGCAAATATATGGTTTATGCTTACATCGATGAAGAGAGTTATCGCATTGTCGCCTCTGCCAAAGTGGAACGTTTTTTGTCGAAAGACCGTCCGGAGTATGAGCCAGGAGAAGAAGTGGATATCCTGGTATGGCAACGCACTGATTTGGGATACAAGGTGATTGTTGACAATAAGTTTGGCGGTATGTTGTATCATAACGAGATATTCCAGCCTTTGCAACCTGGCAAGCAGTTGCGGGCTTATATCAAGCAAGTGCGTGAGGATGGGAAAATAGATTTGGAGTTACAGAAGGGCGGTTATAAAAAAATAGATGATTTTGCGGAAACTTTGTTGCGGTATATCGAAAGTCAAGGCGGATATACGGATTTGAACGATAAGACCGATGTGGCTGTGATTTACAATGCATTCGGGGTAAGCAAGAAAACATTTAAGAAAGCGGTAGGCGATTTATACAAGAAGCGTCTGATTGTTTTGGAAGAAGGAGGAATGCGTCTTGTTCCTCAGGACTGATTATAGAATTGCCTCAAAACAGAAAGATAACTGTGTGAATAAGATAACGTTATTTCCTGTTTTGAGGCAATACTTTATTGTGTCAAGTCTTAGATAGACAATTCATGCAATACGTTGACCAGTTCGCGGTCAATGGGCTTGTCGTTTTTAATGGCTTTGCTGAACGGCACATATACGATTTGGTCGTTTTCGATACCGATCATTACATTGCGCTGGCCTTCCATGAGTGCTTGGATACTTGCCACTCCCATACGGCTGGCAATGATACGGTCGTGTGCCGTAGGGCTACCTCCGCGTTGCAAGTGTCCTAAGATAGTGACACGCACGTCATATTGCGGATATTCGTTCTTTACGCGTTCGGCATAATGCATGGCTCCGCCCGTGATTTCACTCTCTGCAACGAGCACAATGGAACTGCTCTTTGACTTGCGGAATCCGTTTTTGATGAATTCCTCCAATTGGTCTACTTCCGTATTGAATTCAGGGATGATTGCAGCTTCGGCTCCTGCGGCAATAGCGCCATTCAAGGCAAGGAATCCGGCATCACGTCCCATTACTTCTACGAAGAAAAGACGTTCGTGCGAGGTAGCGGTATCGCGAATCTTATCCACGGCATCGAGAATCGTATTTAGTGCGGTGTCATAACCAATGGTTGTATCTGTTCCGTACAAGTCGTTATCAATGGTGCCGGGCAAACCGATACATGGAATATCATACTCTTGGGCTAACAAGCGTGCTCCAGTCAGCGAACCGTCTCCTCCGATGACAATCAAGGCATCGATTTCTTCACGTTGCATGGTTTCGTATGCTACTTTGCGTCCTTCCGGCGTCTTGAATTCCTGACAACGTGCTGTCTTCAGGATCGTACCTCCTTGCTGGATGATGTTGCTGACGTTTTGCGTCTTGAATTCTTGGATTTCTCCTGTAATCAAGCCTTTATATCCGCGGTAGATGCCTTTTACTCTTAATCCGTTATAAATAGCAGAACGGGTGACGGCACGGATTGCCGCGTTCATGCCGGGAGCGTCACCCCCCGAAGTCAGAATACCAATACATTTAATAGTTCCCATAAAATTGTAGTTCGTTATAATAGTGATACGGCAAAGGTATTAAAAATCTCATATACAAGCAAATGAATGCGTTCTATTTTTTCATCTCGATTTATCTTCCCGGGTGAGCGACAAGATTGTTTCCTTACAGGCTTCCATCAGCCATTTGGGGGTAGAGGTGGCACCGCAGATGCCGATGGAGCGGGCTTGTTGCAGCAAGCTTCCGTCTATCTCTTCGGGCTGGTCTATGCGGTAAGAGTTCGGGTTTACCTTGCGGCATTCCTGGTAAAGTATTTTGCCATTCGAGCTTTTATGTCCGCAGACGAAGAATACCAAGTCGTGGGCGGCGGCAAAATGACGTATTTCTGGCATACGGTTGGCCACTTGACGGCAGATGGTGTCGTAATACTGGAAAGTGACTGAAGGCGAAATGTGCGATTGAATGTAGGCTACGATTTCGCGGAATTCATCAAGCGATTTCGTTGTCTGTGAATACAGGCGGATGTCTTTTGTAAAGTCCAGGTGCTTGGCTTCTTCCAGGTTTTCGATGACAATGGCTTCTCCGTTGGTTTGTCCTACCAGCCCCAGCACTTCGGCATGTCCGTTCTTCCCGAAAATGACGATTTGTTTTTTTCGTTCTTCGGGAGTGTCGTATTCTTGCTTGATGCGTTTCTGCAGGCGCAATACTACAGGGCAGGTGGCATCGATAATCTCGATATGGTTTTCTTTGGCGATGTCGTAGGTGTGCGGAGGTTCGCCGTGAGCGCGTAGCAATACTTTTACCTCATGAAGTTGGGCGAATTTTCCGTGATCGATGGTGATGAGGCCCAGCTGTTTCAGCCGTTCGCATTCTTGTCCGTTGTGCACGATGTCGCCCAGGCAATACAATGTTTCGCCTTTTGCTAATTCTTCTTCGGCTTTTTTGATGGCGGTAGTTACCCCAAAGCAGAATCCGGAACTTTCGTCTATCTCTACTTTCTTTTCCATGATGTCAGGCTTGTGTCACACGTTTAAATTGATTCAGCAGCCATTCTTTCTGTTCGGCAATGGTCAAATGGCTGTTGTCTAATACGATGGCATCTTCCGCTTGGCGGAGCGGGCTTACTTCACGGCTTTGGTCGATACGGTCGCGCTCTTCCACATTGTGCAGGATGTCTTCGAATGATGCGGCTTGTCCTTTGGCGCATAATTCATCGTAACGGCGTTGCGCACGTATTTCGGGTGATGCGGTCACGAAAATCTTCAGTTCTGCATCGGGAAATACGGCCGTGCCGATGTCTCGTCCGTCCATGACGATGCCTTTTTCTTTACCCATTTCTTGCTGTTGGCGTACCAATGCTTCACGTACAAACCCGATTGCGGCTACAGGGCTGACTTTCGACGATACTTCCAATGTGCGTATCCGATCTTCCACGTCTTCGCCGTTCAGGCAAGTGCGAGGACGCATGGTTTCCTTGTCCAGTCGGAAGGAGATGTGTATGTTGTTCATCTGTTCTTTCAGTTCGTCGGTCTGTATGCTGCCGTCTTCGTTGAAGAGCCGGTGGTTGATGCAATACAGGGTAACGGCTCTGTACATGGCTCCGCTGTCTATATAGATGTATCCGATTTCTTTTGCCAAATCCTTGGCCATGGTGCTCTTCCCGCAGGAGGAGAATCCGTCGATGGCGATGGTTATTTTTTTCATATCAGTTTTTCTTTATGGTTTGCGGTTCAAAGATACGCATTTTCACGATAATTCTTTCTTTATTCGATGGGTCGTTTTAAGTTTTCTGCTATATTTGCAGGACAGAGTATTTAAAAAAGCAAAAGAATATCATGAAACAACAAACACCGAAGGAATTACAGGAACTTTTCCATTCGTACCTGAATGGGTTGGCTTATGCGCGCAATCCGAAGGGGTTGTACGAACCGATAGAATATGTGCTCGACATTGGCGGGAAGCGTATCCGTCCCGTGTTGATGTTGCTTGCTTACAATTTGTTTAAAGAAGATGTGCGGTCTGTTCTTCCGCAGGCTGTCGCTTTGGAGACTTATCATAATTTCACTTTGTTGCACGACGACCTGATGGATAAGGCGGATATGCGCAGGGGAAAACCTACCGTGCACAAACGTTGGGATGAAAATGCCGCTATCCTATCGGGTGATGCGATGATTATCCTCGCTTACCAGTTCTTGATGCAAGATTGTCCGGCGGAATATGTCAAACCGGTGATGGAAGTCTTTTCGCAGACAGCTCTGGAAGTGTGTGAAGGGCAACAGTGGGATATGGAGTTCGAAACACGGCAGGATGTGACAGTCGGTGAATACATCGGAATGATACGCCTGAAGACTTCGGTTTTGCTGGCGGGAGCATTGAAGGTTGGTGCCATATTGGGAGGTGCTTCTGTGCAGGATGCCCAAACGTTGTACGACTTCGGTATCCGTATCGGATTGGCGTTCCAGTTGCAGGACGATTGGCTGGATGTGTATGGCGACCCGAAGGTGTTCGGCAAAAATATCGGAGGTGATATCCTTTGCAACAAGAAAACTTTTATGCTGATTACAGCTTTCGAGAAGGCGGACGAAGAGACCCGTGCCGACTTGCTCCGTTGGGTTACAGCCAAAGAGTTTGAGCCTGCCCGCAAGATTGCGGCTGTCACCGCCATATATAACAAGGTAAAGGCAGGCGATATCTGCCAGGCCAAAGTAGAAGCGTATTACCAGGAAGGAATGCGCCTGTTGGAACAGGTACAGGTGGAACAAGGGTGTAAGCGCTTTTTGCAAGAGTTTGTAACCGGATTGATGCATCGAAACTTATAATGGATATGTTAGGCTTGATAGATACACATACCCATCTCTTTGTCGAAGAATTTGATGAAGACCGGGAATTGGTGCTTATCCGGGCTGGCAAAGCGGGAGTGACCCGTTTGTTCATGCCTAATATCGATGATACGTCGGTAGAGCGTATGTTGGCTTTATGTGACACGCACGATGGTTGTTATCCGATGATAGGGTTGCATCCCACTTCGGTCGACGCCGACTGGGAGGTCCGGTTGAAGCGGGTAGAGGAGTGGTTTCGTTCGGACAGGAAATTCTATGGCATCGGTGAGGTCGGTTTGGATTTTTACTGGGATACGACTTACCGAAAAGAGCAGCTGGATGTGTTCGACCGGCAAATCCGTTGGGCGTTGGCGTCCGGCTTGCCTTTGATTGTCCATTGCCGTTCCGCTTATCCGGAGTTGCTGGAGGTGCTGTCGCCTTATAAGCACGAAAATCTGAAAGGCATCTTCCATTGTTTTTCAGGGACGGAAGACGATGCGGCCCGTTTGTTGGAATACTCCGGATTTATGTTGGGTGTGAACGGGACAGTAACTTTTAAGAAGAGTGTTTTGCCTGCCTTGTTGAAAGCTGTGGTTCCTTTGGAACGTGTGGTGTTGGAGACCGATTCGCCTTATCTGGCTCCGGTGCCTTATCGGGGCAAGCGGAACGAAAGCGCTTATATTATAAAGGTAGCCGAAAAATTATCGGATATTTACGGAACGACGTGGGATAAAATAGCCCGTGTCACTTCGGAAAATGCATTGAAAGTGTTTAAGATAATATGAAGCGGCATGCTTTTATATCAAACGCGGAGGCGCAAAAGCACAAACGCTCCAGTCGGGCGATATAAAGCTTTTGCGCCTTTGCGTTTGATGTGGGGATAATCGGTGCATATTGCTTAAAATATATTAATTGTATCTCTGTCGGGAAGAGTTTTAGGGGCAAAATTTAGGTGAAATCAAAAATAAAGCCTACTTTTGCATCCGGTTTCCAAGAAGCAAGGAGAGATGCTCGAGTGGTTGAAGAGGCACGTCTGGAAAGCGTGTATACGTCAAAAGCGTATCACGGGTTCGAATCCCGTTCTCTCCGCACAAAGCCTTTTTTGAGGCGGTAGATGTCGTTAAGATTAAAAAGTATTCCACAATGAGAAGTTTTTTTGCGATTCTTGCAATGGCAGGTGTGCTGTCGTTGGGGATGATTCGGTCTGCATTGGCTCAGAATGTAGATGCCTTAGTTGCATTCGAGCCGTTGGAAAGCTATGGACAGGTAGCGGCGGATACGGCGGGAGTGGTAAGGCAAGAAGGCGTATGCGAGACTTTGCGTTCCGGGCTTGCCGGGGAAAATGCCTGGCTTGTCGCAGGAGTGTTTGCGGCCTTTGCATCGGGGTTGCTTCTTTGTGTCGGGCGTATGGTTTCTTTAAATAATTCTGATGCCGATACGAAGAAATTGCTGGAAAAGATAGAATCCGCCGTCGAGAAAGGTGATGTGGAAGCTGCGTTAGACGTTTGCCGGAACACACGGGGACCTGTAGCGTCGGTATGTAGCACGGGTTTGCGGAAGATTGACAATGACTTGGATATCATGGAGAAAGCGATGGCTTTGTGTGCCGAGGTGCAAAGGGGCAGCCTGTATAGAAGCCGTTTGTGGATAAAAGTGTTTACAATCCTTACGTTGGCTTTAGGTGTTTTAGGCACATTTACAGGCGTGGCTATGGCTTTCGGCAATCTCAGCCATGCGGAAGGCATGGCGATAGCGAGCGTGGCTGGGGATATGCAAGCGGCTCTGTTTCCTTTGATTGCCGGCTTGGCTGCTTCTTTTGTGCTTTATGTACTTTATGCGTGCGTATGTGTCAAGATAGCTTCCATTGTCTGTCGGATGAAAGTCGCTTCGGGCAAGTTGCTCGACTTGGCGCTGATGTATAACTGGAAGTACAGACGATAGGGCAAAATTATGAATATATACTGCATCGGCCGATGCAGTATATATTCATGTGCGGTTGCAGTATATATTCAACAGCCGATGCAGTATATATTCTTTTTTTTCTTATAAGTGTGGCCACAGCCCGATAGGATTATGGATTCGGATAAGGAGGATTTGTATGGTGCCTGTAAAGTTGTCATTCCGGCTCTATGTCATTAGCCGATGGGAGTTGCTTCCATCCTTCTCCAAACGTGTCATACGCATCGGTAACTACGACGAAAGCGCGTGGGTCGGCTAACTTTATCGTAGCTTTCACACCCGCCACTTCTTTGTAGCTGACCACCAGGAAAATCATTTCTTTCTCTTCTTTCGTATAAAGCCCGCTGCTTTTGATACAGGTAGCTGTGCGGTCTAAATCTTTTAAAATGTACTGATGTAAATCGGTCAAACTTTTATTGCTGATGACAAATATCAGTTTGTCGTTCTTCGAGCCGTTTATCATGTAAGCGATTACCCGTGAGATGATGAAAATGGCTATCAAGGAATATAACGACAAATAAACGGAAGGTTCATCGGATATTTCTTTGCCTCCCAATCCGAATCCGATAACCAGCAGGCCGAAACAAACAACCATTCCGTCTACCAATAATATAGCCCGTGAAAAACGGATATGCATATACTTTTGAAGCATCATTGCCACAATGTCGCTTCCTCCTGTTGTCGCTTGATTCTTTACCACGATGCCGCTTCCAATACCTATCAGTACCGCTCCCATTACACAAGTCAGCATCAGGTGGTCTGATAAATTCATAATCCCGCCTAAAAGCAGTGAAGGGTCGAGCGCATGTAGGGCTTCCTGCGTGGGGTATGCCAAGCGTGACATTACGTTCATCAATAAGGGGGTAATCAATGCTGCGGCAATGGTGCGCGCTCCCAGCTTGGTTCCTAAAAAGACAACCGAAAGGATGAGTAACGGAATGTCAAACATATATCCGAACGTACCGACCTGGACGGAAGGAAACAAATTATGTAATACGATGCTTGCTCCGTACACGCCGCCGGGAACAATGTTATAGGGGTTAATGAAAAACACAAAACCTGCCGCTAAAATAGCGCATCCTATCAGGATATTCAGCCAACCGTTTACTGCTTTCTTCATACTTTATTTATTTTTATGCAGCAAATATACAAATAAAGATTCGAATAAACAAGTATGGATTCCGCGATATGCCCGTGTAGGGGCAGGATTAATTGGCAAGATGCGGACATTCATTTAAAAAATATCGGATGTGTGGAAGTCTGCAAAAGGGAATCATAACAAAGTTTAAGCAGGAGAAGGGGTGGTAAATCCAAACTCTTTCATTATCTTTGTTCAAGGATGAATCTAAAACCGGAAAATATGAAACAGGGCATAATCGTTTTAGGCTTGGCATCGCTGGTACTATGCGGATGCGGCAGTACATATCAGGCTGCCACTACAATGGCAGGAGCCTCCATAGGCGGGAATGTAGGGGGAGCGATAGGCGGTCTGGTTGGCAGCAACCGACATTGGGACGGAGGTTACCGTGGCTCGGCTATCGGCACATTGGTAGGGACACTGGCTGGAGCGGCTATCGGAGGAGCTGTCGGTTCGGCACAAGAGCGTAAGGCGCAAGCATATCAGGCTGAGGAACAGCCTGTTTACACTCCCCGTACGGATAGTTCTCCTTCGGGTGTAGGGTATTTACAAATCCGCAACATCCGTTTTATTGACGAGAACCGCGATCATGTAATCCAGTCGGAAGAGCAGAGTAAGGTTATCTTTGAAATTATTAATACCAGCCATGAAACGGTATTCAACGCTGTGCCGATTGTGCAAACCGATAACAAGCGTATCTATGTATCGCCTTCGGTCATGATAGAACAGATTGAACCTCATAACGGTATTAAATACACTGCGCATTTAAAAGGAGGAAAACGGTTAAAAGACGGGGAAGTTACTATCCACATAGCTGTGGCCGACTATGAAGGGACAGAATATGACTGGCAAGAGTTTACATTACCCACACGCAGGTGATTACACAAAAAAGGAATCATGACAAGTTGGTTGGTTTTCTTGTTATGATTCCTTTCTTTTTTTGGTTAAACCGGCTGGTTTTAGTTGGCCATTTCGGAAATGAACTTGATACGTACCAACCGAATTTCTTCTTCGGTATAATCACCTCCCAATTCACTCATGGCATCATCGATGTTGTCGGTAGTCGATTCCTTGAAATAATCATAGATGTCGAGCATGTGGTCTTCATCCATTACGTCTTCCAGGAAATAATCGATATTCAATTTGGTGCCCGAATAAACGATAGCTTCTATTTCATCAAGCAATTCATTGAACTCGATGCCCTTCGCTACCGCTATATCATCTAAAGCTACCTTGCGGTCTATACTTTGGATGATAGACACTTTTAATTTCGATTTGTTGGCTACCGTACGTACGCGCAAGTCTTCCGGACGATCGATTTCATTTTCTTCGCAATGTTTCTTAATCAAGTCGCAGAACTCCTGTCCGTAACGTTTCGCTTTTCCTGCCCCTACTCCCGGAATGTTTTGCAATTCTTCTAACGTGATGGGGTAGATAGTTGCCATTGCCTCTAATGAAGGATCCTGGAAAATGACATAAGGCGGAACGTCCAACTTCTTCGACATTTTCTTGCGCAAGTCTTTCAGCATGGAGAACAATACCGGATCGACCGCACACGAAGCTCCTCCGCGCATGGGAACCTCTTCGATTTCCTCTTCATCGAAATCGGTATCTTCTACAATCTTGAAAGATTTGGGCTTTTTCAGGAACTTACGTCCCTCTGCTGTTACTTTCAGCAAACCGTAGTTTTCCACATCTTTGCTTAAATAACCAGCTATCAGTGCCTGACGAATTATTGCATTCCACAAACGTTCGTCTTCTCCCATGCCAGAACCGAACACTTCCAGTTCTTCATGTTTATGTGCCAACACTTCACTTGTCTCTTTCACTAACAGGATGTCGACAATATAGTCTTGTTTGAAATTCTCTTTTACCGCAATGATTGTTTCAATCACTGCGCACAATGAATCCTGAGCCTCCACTTGTTTCTTCGGATTTAAACAGTTATCACAATTACCACAATTATCTTCTGTATATTCTTCGCCGAAGTAATGCAACAATACCTTTCTGCGGCACAGTGACGACTCTGCATAAGCGGCCGTTTCCAAAAGCAATTGCTTTCCGATTTCTTGTTCGGACACGGGTTTTCCCTGCATAAACTTCTCCAGCTTTTGCAGGTCTTTGTTCGAATAGAACGTTATGCACTGGCCTTCTCCTCCGTCACGTCCGGCACGTCCTGTTTCTTGGTAATATCCTTCCAGGCTTTTCGGCATATCGTAATGAATGACAAACCGCACGTCGGGTTTGTCGATTCCCATACCGAATGCGATGGTCGCTACAATCACGTCTATATCTTCTTTCAGGAAAGCATCTTGGTTGGCATTGCGTGCGGCCGAATCCATTCCTGCGTGGTAGGGGCGTGCCTTGATGCCGTTGGCTTGAAGAATTTCAGCAAGTTCCTCTACTTTCTTCCGGCTCAGGCAATAGATAATGCCCGACTTGTCGGGGTTTTGCTTGATGAAGCGGATGATATCCTTGTCTATGTTGTTCGTTTTGGAACGTACTTCATAATATAAGTTCGGACGATTGAACGAAGACTTGAATTCGACTGCGCCGTTCATGCCTAAGTTCTTCTGGATATCCATCTTCACCTTTGGAGTTGCCGTAGCGGTCAATGCGATTACGGGTGCTTTACCGATTTCATTGATAATCGGTCGGATGCGGCGGTATTCAGGTCGGAAATCATGTCCCCATTCCGATATACAGTGTGCCTCGTCAACGGCGTAAAAAGATATTTTTACATGCTTCAGAAAATCAACGTTTTCTTCTTTCGTCAATGATTCGGGAGCCACGTACAGCAACTTGGTCTTTCCTGCCAAGATGTCCGACTTCACCTGGTCAATTGCCGATTTTGTCAATGAAGAATTGATGAAATGCGCCACTCCGTCTTCATCGCTATAGTTGCGCATCGCATCTACTTGATTTTTCATCAAGGCAATGAGCGGAGATATCACGATAGCCGTACCTTCCATTAATAAGGAAGGCAACTGATAACACAAAGATTTCCCCCCTCCGGTAGGCATTAACACGAATGTATCTTTTCCTGCCAGCAGGTTACGAATAATTGCTTCCTGGTTTCCCTTAAAAGTATCGAAACCGAAATACTTTTTCAATTGTGCTGCTAAATTGATGTTTTCCGTCATTGTCTCTTCGTTTTAAGTGATGTTATTTTTAGTTCTCAAGAAAATAATTCCTTTTTCCTTTTAACAAAGTTATAAACAACTTTTGATATTATGCAAATTTCTAGGGAATATTTTCTACGAAAAACTGCATTTTTCCATCACGGTCTACGTTTTAAGCCATTTGCAGACGTGAAATGTTCGCTTTTCCCATCTGTTCTTTCGCATAATCCAGTGTCACCGTAAAGGTATCGACCTTGTGCGAAGGAATCTCGAACATTGTATCCATCATGATGGTCTCGACGATAGAACGCAATCCACGGGCACCCAGCTTATATTCAATGGCCTTATCGACGATGTATTCGAATACTTCCGGCTCGAATTCCAGTTTTACTCCATCCATCTCAAATAGTTTTATGTATTGCTTGATGATAGAGTTCTTGGGTTCGGTCAGGATATTACGTAGTGCCGTGCGGTCTAGCGGATTCAGATAAGTCAATATCGGCAAACGTCCGATAATTTCGGGAATCAGACCAAACGATTTCAAGTCTTGCGGGGCTATGTATTGCATCAGGTTCTTACGGTCGATATTTACCGTTTCTTTCGCCGCGCTATATCCTACCACATGTGTGTTGAGACGCTGGGCTATCTTACGTTCGATACCATCGAAAGCACCGCCGCAGATAAACAGGATGTTCTTCGTGTTGACCGGAATCAGTTTTTGTTCCGGATGCTTGCGCCCGCCCTGAGGAGGAACATTGACGATGGAACCTTCTAACAGTTTAAGCAAGCCTTGTTGTACTCCTTCGCCGCTTACGTCACGGGTGATGGAAGGATTGTCTCCTTTGCGTGCAATCTTGTCGATTTCATCAATGAACACGATGCCTCTTTCCGCTTCTTCTACATTATAATCGGCTACCTGTAGCAGGCGGGTCAAGATACTTTCGATATCTTCGCCTACGTAACCGGCTTCGGTCAGTACCGTAGCGTCTACAATGGTAAAAGGAACGTGCAACAACTTGGCAATGGTACGCGCCAGCAACGTTTTTCCCGTTCCGGTGCTTCCCACCATGATAATATTCGATTTCTCGATTTCTATGTCATCCTTCGTTTCGGGTTGGAGCAACCGTTTGTAGTGGTTATAAACCGCAACCGAAAGGTAACGCTTCGCGCTGTCCTGTCCGATGACATATTGGTCGAGAAAATCTTTGATTTCCTTTGGCTTCGGCAAATCTTTCAAGTTAAGGTTCAGACTGCCTTTCTTTTGGCGTGTGGCTTCTTGTACGATTTCGTGTGCTTGCTCGGCACAACTGTCGCAGATACATCCGTTGACTCCCGTTATGAGGAATCCTACCTCTGTTTCTGAACGCCCGCAAAAGCTACAGCGCCGTTTGCCTCTTTGATTTGTCTTGTCTTCCAATGTTTTTATCCTTTCATTAATTAGTTATCAGTTTTTTACAACAGGGGACATGGGGTTGAGGAGTTTTATTTTTTTTCTCTCTCTCTTTGCTTTTGCAGTCCTCTGTGGTGAAAAGCTTGGTTATAAAGCCGGTTTGCGTGCCAACACTTCATCAATCATGCCATACTCTTTCGCTTCTTGTGCCGTCATCCAGTAGTCGCGGTCGGAATCGGCCCATACTTTATCAAAGTCGGTATGAGAATGGTCGGCGATGATGGTATAAAGTTCTTTCTTTAATTTCTGAATCTCACGGGCGGTGATTTCGATATCCGAAGCCTGTCCTTGTGCGCCTCCCATCGGTTGGTGAATCATTACCCGCGAATGGGTAAGCGCCGAACGCTTGCCTTCCTTGCCTGCTACCAGCAATACCGCAGCCATCGAAGCCGCCATGCCGGTACAGATGGTAGCCACATCGCTGCCGATGAATTGCATTGTGTCGTAAATGCCCAGGCCGGCATATACTGATCCGCCCGGCGAGTTGATGTAGATGGAAATATCTTTTCCTGAATCTACCGAGTCCAGATACAGCAATTGTGCCTGTAAGGTATTTGCCGTATAATCATCGATAGGAGTGCCCAGAAAGATGATACGGTCCATCATCAGGCGCGAGAATACATCGAGTTGTGTTACGTTCAACTGGCGTTCTTCCAAGATATAAGGGTTTAGGTAATAACCCTGCGACTTGATTACGTCGTCGAGTACCATGCTGTTCATACCCAAATGCTTGACAGCATATTTTCTAAAATCATCCATTTGTCTTTTCATTTTTTTAGTTGTGAATAAAAAGAGAAGTTTTTAAGCCGGCTTCTTTTTCCGAGGGGCAAAAGTACAAAAACTTCTGCTTGCTTGACGGAATGCCAAATTAAAAACTTCTCTTTAAGCATGTTTTTAGCAATTTACTTTCGCCAGCGGAAAGGAAATTACTCGAACATCTTATTGAAATCTTCTGCTGATATTGCTTTATGGTTCAATGTCACTTGAGCTTTGAGCGCTTCGGATAACTTCGCTTCGATGGCACGGTTTACCAAAGCTTCTATGCTTTCGCGTTTCTTCAGCATTTCCTTTGAATAGTTTTCCAGTAATTCATCGGGCACGTTAATCATGCCGTATTGAGCGAATTGGGCACGGGTAGCTTCTTTTGCCATCTCATTGATGTCGGCTTGTTCCACTTTGATGTTGTGTGCAGCTACTAATTTTTCTTTAATCAGGTGCCAGGTCAGTTCTTCAAGGCTCTTTTCGTAGTGCTCGGTTACAAACTCTTCGCCTTTATCCTTGTTGTTTTCCAGCATGATGCGTTTCATCAGTTCGTCTGCAAATTGCAGTTTGCCGATTTTGCCTGACACATACGTGCGTACATCAATCAAGAACTTATAGTCGCTGTCTGCTTCGAATTGCTTGGCGATGGTTTCTTTAATCTGCGCACGGAATTCTTCTTCGTTGTGTGCCTTGCCTTCACCCAGTACTTGGTCGAACAACTCTTGGTTCAGGTCGCCCGGAATCATACGGGTGATTTCATCAATCTGGAAGCTGAAGTTGCCTGTATGGGCGGCTACTTCTTCTTTCTTGATTTTCATCAGTGAAGCTAATTCGGCTTCGTTGTTGTCGAATGCGGTTGAGGGGTTGAATACCAGCACCGTGTTTGTTTTTGCGCCGTTGAAGATGGCTTTCTGGTCATCGTTCTTCATGTAGGTGGGCATCATTACCGCGCCTTCTACCTGAATGCCGCCTTCTTTTGTGTTGCCGTTTTCGTCCAGTTCGGCAAGCAGGCCTTTCAGCAAGTCATTGTCTTGGTAGTCTTCTACCTTTTCATATTTAGCGGTACGCTGGGTGTACATCTTCACTTGCTGGTCTACCATTTCATCGGTTACGTTGATGTCGTAATAATCGATGGTATCGTTGGCCGAAAGGTCTACTGTAAATTCGGGTGCCAAAGCGATATCGAAAGCGAATTCAAAGTTTTCGTCTTTCGTGAAATCTACGTTGCTTTCTTTCGGAAGCGGTGTGCCCAACATATCCACTTTGTTTTCACGGATATATTCGTTCACCTTTTCTTGCATCAGTTTGTCTACTTCTTCTACCAATACCGATGTGCCATATTGCTTTTTTATTAAGCCCATAGGTACCATTCCCGGACGGAAACCCGGCATATTCACCCGCTTGCGGAGTGTCTTCAACGCTTTTTCTACTTTGTCCTGATAGTCAGCTTTTTCAATCTGAACGGTAAGCACTGCGCTTACCTTGTCTACATTTTGCAATGAAATATTCATTTCCGACTTATTGTTTTAATTACTACTATGTTTCGAAATATTTTATAATGAGGTTGCAAAAATAATGTTTTATCTTGCAATAACCAAATGTCAAACCAAATTTTCCATAAAAGCCCGCCTCTCCGCACTTATATTCATCGGTCTGCGCGGCTATGTGAGATGCCTGGTGCAAACGGCTTCTTCTGCCTGTGCAGATAGTTGGCTTTGCTCCAGGGGCGAGGCCGGGGCAGAAAACTATTCGCGTATATCTTTCATCTGGAAATCTTTCCGGCGGAGCACAAAGCTGTTGCTCAAGTATTTCTCGCGCACGATTTTGTTGGCGGCAAGTTCTTCGGGCGTTCCTTGGAATAAGATTTTTCCTTCGAACAGCAGATAAGCGCGGTCGGTGATGCTCAGTGTTTCCTGCACGTTGTGGTCGGTTATCAGGATGCCGATATTCTTGTCTTTCAGCCTCCATACGATGTGCTGGATATCTTCTACTGCAATCGGGTCGACTCCGGCGAAAGGTTCGTCCAGCATGATGAACTTCGGGTCGATGGCCAGGCAACGGGCTATTTCGGTACGTCGGCGTTCGCCACCCGAAAGTTGGTCGCCTAAATTCTTGCGTACTTTCTCCAGGCGGAACTCGGCAATCAGGCTTTCCAGTTTTTCTTTTTGATATTCTTTCGATGTCTTGGTCAATTCCAGTACCGAAGCGATGTTGTCTTCCACGCTCATCTTGCGGAATACCGAAGCCTCTTGCGCCAGATAACCGATGCCGTTCTGCGCCCGTTTGTACACCGGGTAACTGGTTATATCCTGGTTGTTCAGGTAGATGTGTCCTTCGTTGGGGACAATCAGGCCGGTGGTCATATAGAAAGAGGTCGTCTTCCCTGCTCCGTTCGGTCCCAATAGCCCGACGATTTCTCCTTGCTTCACATTGATAGAAACATGGCTCACCACCGTACGTTTGCCATACTTCTTCACTAAGTTTTCCGTACGGAGCACCATGCGTCCGTCGGCTGGAAGTTCAAACGTTCCTGTAGCTTGTTGCTGGTTTTCCTGTTCTGCCATATAGCTTTAAATTTCGTTGCTTGATAAAAATCTTCGGCAAAAGTAGTAAAAAACTTGGGTTATGTGGTCATTCATCCGATTTTCCTCCTTCCTTTTATTATAATATAGCTAAAAAACCGTACTTTTGCACAAAAATCATACTTGAATAAGATTATGGTAAAGCCAATTTCAACTTTAGGGAAATACATGATGCTGATGGGAAGAGTCTTCGCGCGTCCCGAACGCTTCCGGATGTATTTCAAGCAATACGTCAACGAAATGGCGCAGTTGGGCATCAATTCCATCGGGATTGTGTTGCTTATTTCTTTCTTTATCGGTGCAGTTATTTGCATACAGATTAAGCTGAACATCGAAAGTCCGTGGATGCCGCGTTTCGTGGTAGGTTACACGACCCGTGAAATCCTTTTGTTAGAGTTTTCATCCTCTATCATGTGTTTGATCCTTGCCGGAAAGGTTGGTTCGAATATTGCTTCCGAGCTGGGTACGATGCGTGTCACCCAGCAGATTGACGCGCTTGATATCATGGGGGTAAATTCGGCTTCCTACCTCATTTTGCCCAAGATACTGGGATTGATGACCATGATCCCGTTTTTGGTCGTATTCAGTATATTTGCCGGAGTGATAGGAGCCTTCTGTACCGCATGGTTTGCCGGTATCATGAATGCTACCGACCTTGAATACGGTATCCAGTATTGTTTTGTGGAATGGTACGTGTGGTGCAGCTTCATCAAGTCGTTGTTTTTTGCGTTCATCATAGCCAGCGTTTCGGCGTTCTTTGGCTATACTGTCGAGGGAGGCTCTATTGCAGTGGGGAAAGCAAGTACCGACGCTGTCGTATCGAGCAGCGTATTGATTCTGTTTTCCGACTTGATTCTAACCCAACTACTTAGTTAAAGCGTAATCATCATGATAGAAATCAAATCGATATATAAGTCTTTCGAAGATAAAAATGTATTGGAAGACATCAGTTTCACTTTCGAAAACGGAAAGACCAACCTGATTATCGGGCAAAGCGGTTCGGGAAAAACCGTCCTGATGAAGTGTCTGGTAGGATTGCTTACACCGAATGCAGGGGAAGTGTTGTACGACGGGCGTAATTTCTTAGGTATGGACAAGAAAGAAAAGAAGTCCTTGCGGCGGGAAATGGGTATGATTTTCCAAAGTGCTGCTTTGTTCGACTCGTTGACTGTATTGCAAAATGTGATGTTCCCTCTTGATATGTTTTCAAATAAGACTTATCGTGAACGGGTAAAGCGTGCCCAGTTCTGTTTGGACCGTGTTAATTTGCTTGATGCGCAAAATAAGTATCCGGGCGAGATAAGCGGCGGTATGCAAAAGCGTGTGGCTATCGCCCGTGCCATTGCGCTCCAGCCTCAATACCTCTTTTGTGATGAACCGAACTCAGGACTTGACCCGAAAACTTCTTTGGTAATTGATGCGTTGGTGCACGATATTACGACAGAATACAACATGACCACCATTATCAATACCCACGATATGAATTCGGTATTGGGCATAGGTGATAGTATCTTGTATATCTATCAAGGGCATAAGGAATGGGAAGGAAATAAAGATCAGGTATTTACCGCTACCAACCAGCGGTTGAACGACTTTATATTCGCGTCCGACCTGCTTCGGAAAGTGAAGACCGAAGAAGTGGCTAAAGGGAAATGACTTGTACTTTAACAGGGTAAGCATCCCCTCGATAACTTATTAGCACGCAGACGACACGGATGAGACGGATTTTCACGGGATGTTCTTAGAAACTGTTTTGAATTTCTCCAAAAAGTTTTTCTTGGCTTGATGTATCCGT
>URCM01000032.1 GCA_900546355.1 uncultured Bacteroides sp. | reverse complement strand
CCTCAAAAACTCATCCCAAATCATCGCACGATAAATTCAAAACAGCTTCTTAAAACAAACGGCATCTAAACTTCAGTTTGCACAAACGTCTTGCCGCAACAATCTAATCCTTTTCCCAATATAGGATAACAGGAATGTCCGTATTCAACCAATATATACCCCAAAAAAATGAATAGAGTTTATGTAATTTAGATTTGTTATATATCGCGCATACGCGTACCTTTGCAACATGAATTACCACGACCATAAAGACAACAGCAAAAGTTTCCGTGCCTTGACGGGAGTTAGCCATGAACAGTTTTGTGCGCTTCTCCCTTATTTCGAGGCTGCGCATGAGGATTATTTGTCCGAGTATGAAATGACCGGGGAACGCCGTAGCGGAAAACGCCGCAGTCCTTCCATCTACAAGAACAGCCCCCTTCCCAGCATATCCGACCGCCTGTTCTTCATTTTGGTTTATTTGAAAAACAACCCGTTGCAGGAATATCATGCGGCCTGTTTCGGAATGAACCAGAAGCACTGCAACATATTCATCCATTGCCTGACTAAAATCCTTCGTCTGTCCCTTAAAGCGAAAGGTCTTGTCCCCGCAGAAACAGACAAGGAGCTTGCCGAACGGCTGGCGGAACTTTCCAAGGACGGGGGCAAACCGGTGCTTCTTCATGACGGGACGGAACGGGAGATTCCCCGTCCGGCAGACCGGGACATGCAAAAGGAGCGTTACAGCGGTAAGAAAAAGAGGCACACGGTCAAGAACGCCGTCATTGTAACGATGGCTTGTCTGGTCATATTTGTCAGTCAGACCGTTTCCGGCAAGACCCACGACAAGAAGATGGCTGACACAATGTATTCTTTTCCTGTGCCTTGCACCTTGTATCAAGATACGGGATACCAAGGCTATGAGCCTGAGGGGGTGGAAATCATACAGCCGGTCAAGAAGCCCAAAGGGAAAGAACTTTCCAGGCAGGACAAGGAATACAACAAGAAAGTTTCCGCCATCAGGGTGCGTATAGAACATGCCATAGGAAGCGCGAAAGTCATGCGCATCGTCAAAGACGAGTGCAGGCTCAGGGCAAACAACTTTGTAGAAAACATCTTTTCCACATGTATGGCACTGCATAATCTCAGAATTAAAATCAACCCTTGGAACTATCATAACTAATTTACATAAACTCTCATGATGGCTTTATAGGAATGTAAGAACAAATTCAATGGTTTATATGAAACAAGGTGATGTATGGAAGTATGGAGAAACGACACAAGGAGATAAACGTTATGATCAAAAATCATATGAAAAGAATAATTTTGAAATGGTAAGACTATTTTATGGAACAAAAACGGAAATTTTGATACAAGAAAAAATAATGTTGTACTGGTATTTTTTTGAACATGGCCAATTGCCTCCAGGTAATAAACGTTTTAAATAAACTATCTTTTGTATGTATAAGAAAAACGATTATATTTGTATATTGTTCTATTAAAATAACAAGGTATGAAAACGACATTTGCAATAGAAACATCCAGAGAACTTTCAAGTTTTAGCTTCTATAAAGATGCACTCTATGCATTTGAGAGTGTACTATCAAAAGGATTACTTAGATTTAATTCTGATTTGGTGGGAGAAATATGTATAGGCCTTATATGCTTGTCACCGATGTTCGGTCAATTCTTTCAAGCACGTCGTCCTAAATACTATGAGGATAAAACTTTGAAATTTAGGGGTTCTGTAACTCCTGAAGTAAGAATGTATAAATGCCTCACGGTAGATTTTGTGGTGGATTTCGAAGGCTATTTTAGGTTGACTACGAAAGAAGAATGTCTCAAATATTTAGCCCTTTCATTCATAGACTTTTTAAAGACCTTAAAATATCCGGACAAATTGAAGAAATTCGAAAAAGAGAAACTGCTTCAGGCTGTAAAAGACATCTTTATAGAGAACTCCATCATATCAGAGAATGACGCTATATAGTTCAATACAATGCTTGATTTCTCGTTTTAGGGAATTCAATTTCTTCCTGTTCAATTGTCGGCATATGAGAGAGGGAACGGGCGTTTTTCTCCGGCACATCAAGATTTATCATGTCTGCGGCATGGTAGTTGGTGATTTCACGCAGGGACATTACCCTAAAGGCTAAAAACAATTTTACCGTTGTAAGTTAATACAATGTACTGAAGGATGCCTCGTTGCCTTTACCGGTAGCGGAAACTGGGAAGACTTGGGCTTGGCATGATCAAGCCGGACAACCTCGACAAGGCAAAGATACTCATTGCTACCAATGTGGCTCGCAATATAGCTCTCGACATGGCCTTTTGGGTGAGAAGTTCAGCGATGATGCCGGTAATAAGTCTTCCATTTGCGCCCGGACAATATAGACTACTATGTATGCTCTGCAATCAACAAGGGTACGCAGTTTGTGTTCAGCGACCTAAGCACCTACAAGCCTAACAAGTAGAATATCTATACCAACATCAAGGAGAAGCTGGTACGCTTCGGCATTCCGGCTGATGAAATCCAGTTTTATCGTTCTATCTCAAAGGCGGAACAGCCGGAAAAAGATTTATTCCATCCATGAGCCGGACGTGCAATGTATCAGCAAGGGCAAAGAACATAAAAAATACGAATTCGGTAACAAGGTATCCATCATACGTTCTGTCACAGGAATTATTCTTGGAGTCATGTCCTTTCGCAACGAATATGACGGGCATACCATCGAGGTTCCTTGGAACAGGCAGAACAGTTGACTGGAAGAAAGATTAAAGTACTGGCTGGCGATAGAGGATATAGAGGCAAGAAGGAAATTAACGGGACGAAGATTATGATTCCCGATGTTCCCAAGAAATCAGACAGCCGTTATCAGAAGCTGAAAAAACATAAACTCTAATATATACTGCATGGGCGGTTGAATATATACTGCATCCGCCTATGGATATATACTTCATCGGTCAAGTAAGTACTACTGCGTTTTTGATATAGCCAGCTCGTACTATGTCAACTGATTTTACATCCAACCGCTTTGAATCCATTACCCAATCAAAAGCCAGCATTACCTTTGCGCCAACGGATAAGGACATAGATAATGACAGGAGCGCCTAATACGGGAGTGACAGCATTAAGAGGAATGATGCCACGCTCGCCGGGAAGAAGGCAAAGCAAATTGCAAAGCAATGCCACGGCACAACCCGTCAACAACGTAACGGGAAGCAAGAAACGATGATTGGCTGTACCCGACAACATACGTGCCACGTGCGGAACGGCAAGCCCGATGAAAGCCACGGGGCCGCAAAAGGCAGTGGTCACCGCAGTAAGAAGGCCAGCTATCACCAACAACCATGAACGCGCACGACGTACACGGACACCTAAGTTTGCAGCATAACGCGGGCCTAACAAAAGCGCATTGAGTGGTTTCACCATCAGCAAAGCTGCCACCAAGCCACCAATCACAACCGCCGAAAAAGCGGGAAGCTGAACGAACGATATGCCTCCGAAGCTACCCAATCCCCAAATGACAAACGAATGAACCCCTTCATCGGTAGCAAAGAAATTGAGCAGGGAAATAGCGGACGAAGCCAAATATCCCATCATAATGCCCGCAATAAGCAACATCACCCCATTACGGATGAGAACGGAAAGAAAAAGAACGGCAAGCATCACCACCATCGCACCCGCAAAGGCACCTGCCACCACTGAAAGAAAGCCTGAAAGCACGAATTGCCCTGCCACGATACTCCCTCCACCTGTCAATACCACCAATGCTACACCCAAGCTGGCACCCGAACTGATGCCCAAAATGGACGAATCAGCAAGCGGATTATTGAATACGGTCTGCAATATCAGTCCCGACACAGCCAATGCCGCCCCGCAAAGCAACGCCGTAACGCACTGAGGTACACGAGACTCCCATACGATGAAAGTCCATCCCGAATCGGCAGCGTCTCCACCCAAAAGAATAGTTGTCACCTCACTTGCCGGAATCGACACGGCTCCCCAATAAAGATTGGCGGCAACAAGTGCCAGTACCGTCATCCCCAGCAGCACTATGTAAATATAGTTTTTACCTGTTTTCATATACTTATTCCGCCAATGGCGTGAAATAACGTGTCTCGTAATCGGGAAGCAAGTCGGGATGGAACACGGCTATCAGGTCCTTCAGCAAGCGTTCGGGATGAAAAGGAGTCTCTTCATAATAAGAGACCTTCGCGGTATTGCACCCATACACTTTCCGATTACGGAATGCATCAAACCCCGCATAAGGACGATAATCCCGCTCCAGTTCGGCATAAGTCTTGTCGTGCGCCTGATTGTATTTAATCAACCAATAGCCGGCATGACGGGCACGGGCAAACACGGTTTCGAATGACAAAGGCACAGAACCGTTCTCGGCAATAGCACCAAAGGCATAATGCGCGCCCGCATCGACATACATCTGCCCCGTGACACTCCGGCCGCCGGGTACATACCATGCCGAACCTTGTTTCAACTCAGCCAACACTGTAGGCTTTTCCATCGCCCTGTCCGCCATACGATGCAAATCCCGGTACGTGCGCTCTACCTCCGTGAACAAAGAATCCGCTTCACGTCCTTTCCCTGCAAGCATCCCGTAAAAGCGCATCCATTCAGCACGTCCTAATGCCGAGTCCTCCATATAATCGGCACATTCTATCAACGGAATGTCCAGCTTTTCGATGCGCCCGTAGGAACCATTCTCGAAAGGCGAGAGCAAAATACCGTCAGGACGCAGGGCGATAACTCGTTCGATATCGGGACTCATACTGTTTCCAATGTCTGCCACCAATCCTTCACGCACACGCCGATGTATTTGCTCCATACGGATATAAGGCAAATCACAGACTCCACCTACCGCCTCTATCGCATCCAACTCATCGAACAAGCCACAATGCACCGCCGAATAGACCAACATCCGCTCTAACGGAACACGCACCACCGTACCTTGCGGCAACACGCGAGGCACAGGCTTATGTTTGTCCACCAGCAAGTAAGTATGCAAAACACGTGCAGAATCCCAAGGATTGTGTACCGTAACTTCCGTAAACGACTCATGCTTCACGATGGTGAGATAACGCGCATACGCCATCTGCAAAGTATCTCCTTCTTCAGACATCCTGGCTTGCGTATGCTGCCCTCCACCACAGGCAGAAAGCAGGAATGCACATGCCATCATCCCCAAAAACAGATTCACCCACCATTGTTCCTTCATTTTCTTACCCATCATATAACTATTCCACTTATAACTTCCGGATAATCCGGCGGCAACGTTCCAATGTTTTCACACTTACGGGACGTTGCTTGGTACCTCCCACTTCGACCGTAGAAACGACCTTGAACCCGCTCCACTTCAATATTTCTTTCAACGCACGGATGACTCCCCGCGTCTGATGGAAAAGAATATTAAAAGGATAAACCGTAGTAGACGTGCTCACCAATACCGACCGCTTGCCCCGATGCAAAGGGAGAGGAATGCCTCTTGTGCTTTCGCCCATCATCCCGTACACCATGCGGTCGAACAACACCTTCAATTCGCCGGGCATATTTCCCCAATAACAAGGTGCGCCGATTACCAGTACATCGCATGCCTGAATCAAGCGGAGCACCCGCTGGGCATCGTCTTCGGGCAATACGCAAGCCAATCTGGAACGGCACGCCATACACCCTTTACAAGGACATACGCGCAAATCAGAGACACGAACCGACGTGACTTGCATTCCCGACTTTACAGCTTCTTCCTCCATCACACCCAGTATACGGGAGATATTCCCTTTCTGACGCGGACTGGCATTAAGCAACAATACATTCATTCCTTAATTCATACCTTCATCGAACGCAACGCCTTGCAAAGCTGGTCGGGGCACGAAGTAGGTTTATTCCCACACCGGATACCTTCCAATCGGGCAATGACTTCCTCTACGGGCATTCCTTTTACCAAAGCACTGATGCCCTGCAAATTTCCGTTGCATCCTCCCGTATAGCGCACGCTCTTCACGATTCCGTTCTCTACCTCCACCTCAATATGAGTGCTGCAAGTGCCCTGCGTCGTATAATTAATAACCATAATCCTGTCAATCTATCTATTAAAATGCGAATTCCCGCAGATTAACGCAAATTTTTAGAATTAACCAGAGCCTGTTTAAAATGGCCATAGAAAATAACCTGCGTAATCTGCGAGAATCCTCGTTCTAAGCCTAACAATTTTTTAAATTGTATTATTCGTCACCTTCTTCAGGTTTCATGTTTGTATAAACCGTCTGCACATCGTCGAACTCTTCCAGACGTTCTACCATTTTATTGATGGTTTCCCGTTGTTCGGGAGTAACATCCTTCAAGTCGTTCGGAATGTAAGTAAACTCACCGCCGACATCTTCGAAACCGCACTCTTCCAGATGCTTCTGGATAGCGGCATAACTCTTCGGATCTCCATAAATGGTGATGGTACCTTCTTCAGCATCTTCATCGTATTCATCGTCCACATCGTAATCGATGAGATCCAGAATCAGCTCTTCCATATCCAGCCCATCTTTCTTCTTGAAAGTGAACACACACTTGTGGTCGAACAAGAAAGCCAGCGAACCAGTCGTACCCAAGTTTCCGCCAAACTTATTAAATACCGAGCGTACATCTGCCACGGTACGGGTAGTGTTATCGGTCAACGTATCCACGAAGATAGCTACCCCGTGAGGACCGTATCCTTCATACGTCATACCTTTGTATTCGCTTTGGTCCTTGCCCATCGCGTTTTTGATAGCACGTTCGATGTTATCCTTCGGCATGTTTTCACGCTTACAAGTCGCGATGACCGAACGCAAAGTCGGGTTATTTTCAGGTTCAGGACCGCCTGCCTTTACCGCAATAGCGATTTGTTTACCCAGACGTGTAAATGTTTTGGCCATGTGGCCCCATCTTTTCAATTTTGTTGCTTTTCTATATTCAAACGCTCTTCCCATTGGATTATATTTTTAAATGTTAGTTTATCTCAATTTCGCTCCCAGCTTGTTTTCCAAGTTCTGCACCAGCTTGCCCATCAGTTTGTCTATCTGTTTGTCGTTCAGCGTAGCGTTTTCATCTTGCAGGGTGAAGCTGACCGCATAACTCTTCTTGCCCGCTTCGAGGTTCTTGCCTTCGTACACATCAAAAAGCTCTACACTCTTCAGAAGTTTCTTATCGGTCTCATAAGCAATCTTTTCGATTTCAGCAAATTGCACCTGCTTATCAAGCAAAAGTGCCAAGTCGCGTTTCACAGCCGGATACTTGGAAAGTTCTTTGTAAGTTACCGCGTTATTCTTGACGGCTTTCATCAGTTCTTTCCAGTTCAAGTCGGCATAATACACTTCGTTTTCGATGTCGAACTTTTTCAAAAGTTTCTTATGCAAGACACCAAGGGTAGCCAATAATTTTCCGCCACGGGTATGTATTGAGATAGCAGCAGCATAGATATCATCGTTCAAGGTGCCGAATACCAACGCACCGAAATTCACACCCAAACGGCGGAAAATATTCAGCACGTATGCCTTCAATTCATATACCGACGAGTTCTCATCAGGATGTGCCCACGAGTTGCTGACCCGTTTACCTGTAACCCACAGCCCCATGTGCAATTCTTCAGAATAAGGAGCAAGAGCTTTTTCGGGGTTCTGCTTTCCTGCATTATAATGATAACAATTACCGAACTCGAAAAACTTCAGGTCGGCATTCTTACGGTTGGCATTATGTTCGATGCTTTCCAATCCGCCGAACAAAAGCGTCGCACGCAATACGTTCAGGTCATTGCTCAACGGGTTCATCAGACGTACCAGGTTTTCAGGCTTATACGTTTCCAACCCTTCGTAATAAGCCGATGCCGTGAGCGAATTATTCAAAATTTCATTAAATCCGCATCCCACCAATTGCTCGGATACAAGATTCTGGAGTTTCACCGACTTATCTGCGGCACCCTCTACGCTCAGACTTGATTTAACCGAAGTGGGTATCTCCACATTATTATATCCGTAGATACGCAAGATGTCTTCTACTACATCACACGGACGCTGGACATCCACACGGTAAGGAGGCACCTGCAACGAAAGGCCTTCTTCAGTCTCGCTCGTAATCTTCATTTCCAAGCTTGAAACGATGCTCTTTATCATTTCGGCCGGGATTTCCTTACCTATCAAAGAATTGACATACTTATAAGAAAGTTCTACCGGGAAATCGGCTATCGGGTCGGGATAATTATCCTTAATGTCGCAAGCTATTTCACCTCCAGCAAGTTCTTTTGCCAAGATAGCCGCTTCTTTCAGGGCGTAAATCACACCATTCGGGTCAATGCCTCGCTCAAAACGGAAAGAAGAATCAGTGCTCAAACCTTGGCGACGTGCGGTTTTACGCACCCATGTAGGATGGAAATAAGCACTTTCGAAGAACACATTCTTCGTTTCTTCAGTAGTACCCGAGTCGAGTCCGCCGAATACTCCCGCGATACACATTGGTTCTTCAGCGTTACATACCATCAGGTCATGCTCCGAAAGCTTGTGTTCCACACCGTCCAATGTAACAAACGGAGTACCTTCTGCTACCGTCTTCACCACAATCTTGCCTCCCTTTATTTTGTCGGCATCAAAACAGTGCATCGGTTGACCATAAGCATGGAGAATGTAATTGGTGATGTCCACGATATTGTTGATGGGGCGCAGACCGATGGTTTTCAGTTTCACCTGAAGCCATTCGGGACTTTCTTTTACTGTTACATTGCGCACAACAACTCCTGCATAACGCGGACAAGCCTTGGTATTCTCTACTACCACGTCAATGTCCAAGTCGTGATTATCTACGGCAAACGCTTCTACCGAAGAACGCTTCAGCGTAGCTTCGTGCCCGTTCTGAATCAACCAAGCGTAAAGGTCACGTGCTACACCGTAGTGCGAACAGGCATCCGCACGGTTGGGCGTGATGTCCACTTCCAGCACATAGTCGCTCTTGATGTTGTAATAATCCTTGGCTAGTGTGCCCGGCAGCACGTCATCGGGCAATACAATGATTCCCTCGTGGCTGGTTCCGATGCCGATTTCATCTTCAGCGCAAATCATGCCGTTCGATTCCACGCCCCGAAGCTTTGACTTCTTAATGGTTATACACTCGTCTCCGTCATAGAGTTTGGTGCCCAAAGTAGCCACAACCACCTTCTGTCCTGCCGCAACATTTGATGCACCGCACACGATTTGTACAGGCTCGCCTTGACCCAAGTCAACCGTCGTAATGTGCATATGGTCAGAATTGGGATGCGGTTCGCAGGTCAACACCTTACCGATGACCAAGCCTTCCAGTCCTCCTTTAACAGACTGCACTTCTTCCACCTCGCCTGTTTCCAGTCCGATAGAGGTGAGCGCAGCCGCTACCTGTTCGGGAGTCAGGTCGAAGTTGACATATTCTTTTAGCCAGTTATACGAAATATTCATATAGGTATGTTTTTTTTTGTAAATTTCCTTTTTTTTGATGCGCAAAGTTACAATAAATCTATGGAATATCCGCCAAAATTCGGCAGAAATGCAAATTTGAAATTGAAGATTAAGAAACTGTTTTGAATTTCTACAAAAAGTTTTTCTTGTCTTGATGTATTCGTTTTCGTGTGATGATTTGGGATGAATTTTATATCCTCCGTTGCGGGGATATACGTCCTTGCTACCGGGGACATACATCCCCGCGCCGGAGGACGTACGTCCCAGCACCGGAGGACATAAAAATGATTGGTCTGCTTACATAAACCCTAAGCTCCCCGTTCCCTATTCAGCCCAGCCTGCATTGTCTTTACGACCCAACAGGTTCTTACGTTCCACGCCATGAAACGTAAAAACTATTTAACCATCTACAGGATATCAGATACCTGCCTTCGGGAAGCAAGCCTTTTCATCCATTCTTTCATTTTTTTTGAAAAAAATATACTAGCCTATTGCTATTGTAAAATAATATGCATATCTTTGTTCGCGATAAGGGATATATACAGATTTACAGAAAGCCGCCTATATACCTTTATATAATATAGTCCGGCAGAGTTCCCCGTTTTGATAGAGTATAAACAAAGAAGATATAGGCTATGAAGCGTTTGTTATTCATCCTTTTGTCGTGCATGGCACTTTCCGTTTCGGCGCAGGATGTGGCGGTAAAGACCAATCTGCTTTACGATGCCACGCTCAACATCAATGGAGGCGTGGAGTTTGGCGTTGCCCCGAAATGGACTGTCGATGTATCGGCAAATTACAACAACTGGACTTTTTCCGAAGGGAAACGGTGGAAAAACTGGTTCCTACAGCCCGAAGCACGCTATTGGTTCTGCGACCGTTTCGCCGGACACTTCCTGGGCGTGCACCTGCATGGAGGCAAATACAATGTAGGAGGCATCGATGCAGGATTCAACTTCCTGGGCTCCGACCTCTCCAAACTGGAAGACAACCGCTACCAGGGCTGGTTTGCGGGAGCTGGCGTGGGATATGGGTACTCCTTCATCCTGGGTATGCACTGGAACCTGGAGCTGGAAATAGGCCTGGGATACGCCTATACGCGCTTTGACCGCTTCGAGTGTGTAGGCTGCGGGAAAGAGGTAGAGTCCGGAAAGTCCCACCACTACGTAGGTCCTACCAAAGCGGCCGTCAACCTGATTTATGTATTCTAATATCCATAACCGCTATGAACACTTTCTTTAAACGCTATATGATGCTTGCCTTTGCAGCGTGTTCCTTGGCTCCGTTGTCGGGGGCACAGGCCGACATGCTGGCAGACAGCCTGAAGACTGGGCGCGTATCGTTGAAACGCGACGGCAGGTATCTCACCGTATCCATGCTGCTCGACCTGCGCACGGTGACGGCGGAAGGCGACCGTGCCGTGCTTGTCACGCCCCTGCTGGTGAACGGCGATACCAACAAGGCACTGAAAGCAGTAGGCATATACAGCAGGCGCCGCTATTACCATTACGCCCGGACAGACGCGGAAAATATGTTGAGCGGTCCCGACGAGCTTTCGTTCCGCAACTCCGAAAAGCCCGACACACTGGCTTATGAGGCGGTTATTCCTTACGAAAAATGGATGGACGGAGCCAGCCTCACGCTTTTCCGGCAGGATTACGGGTGCTGCGACGCCGTGCTGGCCGAACGGCAACAGACCATCGGAAGGTTCGCCAGACGGCCGGAGTTTGTCCCGCGACTGGCATACGTGCAGCCCGAAGTGGAACGCGTCAAGACCCGATTCCTTTCGGGGACGGCGTTCATCGACTTCCCGGTAAGCCGCACGGAAATCCGTCCCGACTACCGCAACAACCGCCGCGAGCTGGACAAGATAACGGCAACCATCGACTCGGTGCAGGCCGACGCCGATATCACCATTACCTCCGTCGCCATCAAGGGCTACGCATCGCCCGAAGGCTCGTATGGTCTGAACACCCGGCTGGCTGAAGGACGTACCGAAGCGTTGAAACAATACGTGTCGCGCCTCTACGACTTCGAAAACGACTTTATCCGCACCTCTTCCGAACCGGAAGACTGGGAAGGGCTGCGCCGCTATGTAGCGGAATCCACGCTGGAGCACAAGCGGGAAATACTGGACATCATCGATGCCGGAGGAGACCCCGACCGCAAGGAACGGCAGATAAAGACGGCATACCCGTCAGATTACCGCCACCTCCTGCAGCACTGCTACCCGGCCCTGCGACATAGCGATTACCGCATCGAGTATACCGTCCGCTCGTTTACCGATGTCGAGGAGATACGCCGCGTCATGCGTACCCAGCCCCAGAAGCTCAGCCTGCAGGAACTTTTCCTGGTTGCACAGGCAAGCCAGGCCGGAAGCAGGGACTTCGATGAGGTGTTCGACATAGCCGTGCGGCTCTATCCCGACAACCCCGTGGCGAACCTCAACGCCGCAAACACGGCTTTGAGCCGTAAAGACCTGCCTGCCGCACGCCGCTACCTGGCCAAAGCAGGCGATATGCCGCAGGCTGTCTATGCACGGGGAATCTGTGCCCTGCTGGAAAAGAACTATCCCGAAGCCGAAACCTTACTGAAACAGGCACAATCGGCTGGCATCACCGAAGCCGACACGGCACTGGAGGAACTGCAACTGTTACGTGAAGAAGATGATTAACCAATAATAAAAAACGAGTATGAAACTAAGTAGATTTTTAGTAGGAACACTGGCTTGCACACTGTTTGCAGCGTGTTCGAATGAAGAAAATTCCGCAATAAATAGCGGACAGGAAGAAGGACAGCTCTCGTATGTTGCGGTAAATATTGTAAATGCCAATCCTACGGGGAGCCGTGTGGAAGGAGGAGAATATGAAAACGGCGAAGGCAATGAAAATACCATTACCAAAGCACGCTTTTATTTATTCAACGCATCTGGGAATCCTTACACTGTCACAACTAATGAAGCTCCAGGCGCTGTGGCAGAAACCAATTACGTTGATATTACTACTTTAGAAGATCAAGGCAAAGATGAACCTAATGTAGAATCAATCAAAAAAGGAGTACTTGTTTTTAAAGGAACAACGACTGAATTGCCTACATCAATAGTTGCCGTGTTGAACCCTCCTGCGACTTTAACGGGAAGCAAATCTCTTTCAGATTTACAAACAGCCATTGCAGATTACAGTTCAACAACCAGTTTTGTTATGTCCAATTCTGTCTATGCAAGTGAAGGAACTAAAGTTGTTGAGACAAATATAATCGGTAAGGTAGCCCAAAACAAAGAAGATGCAGAAGCAAATCCTGTAGATATCTATGTGGAACGTGTACTTGCTAAAGTAAGAGTGACATTTAGCAATGCCGACAAAGAAAATCAATATAAAGTATCAGAAGATGGAGAACCTGCCGTTTATGCTAAAATCTTAGGTTGGGCAGTCACAAGGACAGCAGACAAGTCCAACCTTTTAAAAGATATTGACCCGGCTTGGAACGATATGACACTCGGGTTTACTTGGAATGATGAACCTTTCCATCGTTCTTATTGGGCAACAACCCCCGCCACGGTTACGTTGGAAAAAAAATCACAAGACGAAATAATTAATGACCAAAAGCCAGCTACACCCGGGGGTGCAACGAACATTTCAGTTCCAAGATATTGCCAAGAAAACACGGAGGCAGATGAGCACACAGAAGTAGTTGTCGTAGCACAATTGGTAAATGAAGAGGGTAACCCTAAGCCCATTTACAAATACTTCGGTGAAGAACATGACTCGGAAGAAGACATTCTGACATTGATTGCAAATAAATACAATAATGTATATTATACGAGAACCGGGGGAACATCATTGCCTGGAGGAACAGAATACGAGTATGAAAGTTTCATTACGCCGGACAACATTCACTTTGAGGCAACAACACCTGAAACAGGAGGTGAAGATTATGAGGCGATTGCCCAATTAAACGATAATGCCTTGGATGGTGTCACCATTTACATAGAGAATCCGGATTATACTGGAAGTAACGAAAAATACATCGAATTAGCAAATGCTGAAGCAACAATCAATAAAGAACTGGCCAAGAATCCTGCCCAAATAGCTACGAAAGGTTATGTTTATTATTATACTCCGATTAAACATTTAGGGACTACAACAGGTTCGACTGGTGAATATGGTGTTGTACGCAACCACATCTATGATGTAACGATTACCGACATCAAGGGTTATGGTACCCCAATCTTTGACCCGGACAAAGACATTGACACAACCCATCCTTCAAATGAAGAAGTGTATATAGCGGCACGTATCAATGTCTTATCATGGAGAGTTGTATCCAGCGATGTGACATTGGAATAATACCTGTCCATCGAATTTGTACCTAAATATAAAACGACAAAACAAATCAACAAGCAAACAATCCCATCAACCTCAATCCTGCTTATGGAGAAAAGGTTGGTGGGGACTTTTAAACCCAAACAAACCATGCAAACCCTTACCGGAATATTGAAACGAGTGGCAATAGGCGTACTGGCCGGACTAATGCCCGCATCGTGCAGCATCATGGACTACGAAGGCGACTGCTCGGTAAACTACCGCGCACGCTTCCGCTACGACATGCACCTGCACTACTCCGACGCTTTTGCACACGAAGTGGAGTCGGTTACGCTTTACGCCTTCGATGAAAGCGGTAAGTTTGTACGGCAATTCACCGACAGCGGCGAAGCCTTACAGCAAGAAGGTTACGCCCTGCCGTTCGAATTGCCTGCCGGAACCTATCAATTCGTCGCCTGGTGCGGGCTGGAAAACGAACTGCAGTCGCACGACGTGCCAAGCCTTACTCCCGGCGTATCGACGTTGGAAGAACTGACCTGCACCATCAACCGGGAATACGACGAAAACCGTCAAGCTACCGTAGAAGAAATTGCTCCGGTTTTCCATGCTTTCGTTCCCCATTGCACCCTGCCCGACGAGCCGGGCACATACGACATCGACATACCCCTCACCAAAGATACCAAGACAGTACGCATCGTCTTGCAGCATCTTTCAGGCGAGCCGATAGATGTCAATCAGTTCAGCTTTCAGATTACGGATGAAAACGGCCTGATGGCTCACGACAACTCCCTGCTCGATGACGAATTGCTACACTATCAACCTTATTACACCGCTTCGGGCACAGCCGACATGAACTCTGACGGCAGCCGTGCCACCACCGCCATATCCACCGCACTGGCGGAACTGACCGTAGGAAGACTGGTGAAGGATAAAGACACACGCACCATCCTTACGGTGCACAACGACAAAGGCGAAACCGTGCTGTCCATCCCCCTGATAGACTACGCCCTGCTGATAAAAGGCTACTACAACCGCGACATGTCCGACCAGGAATACCTCGACCGCCAGGACGAGTACAACCTGACGTTCTTCCTCGATGAGAACAACCACTGGATAAGCTCCAGCATCATCATCAACTCCTGGCGCGTGGTGCTGAACGAAACAGAACTTTGAAAATTAAGAATGAAAAATGAAGAAATTAGGTGCTGACATAAAAGGTTTCGGTTTACTGCTGATGGGGGTAATTGTGATGTTATGCAGTTGCCGTGACGAGTTGTATTCCATCCCTTCATCGCAGACAGAAGGGACGAGCAGAAATCTCGTCATTAGCCTGACCGTGCAGCAACCTGGCCTTCAATCGCCCACACCCCCTGCTCCATTCGATACGGGATATGAACTGGGATTTACTGAAGAAGAGTGTCAGATACATACGCTTACCCTTATCATGATGGGAGTGTATAATGGGGAAGAATTGTTCGAAACTTGGCAGACTATTGAGCCGAGTGAACCTACAAACGGAATATACGATGTACAATTTACTTTATCAGGCATAACCGGCACCAAACATTTTTATATACTTGCCAATGCGGAACAAAAACATATAAATGCCTTTTGGGCTAAAGACCGGATTTTCGATGCCGGTGAAGGACAAAGCGGACATAATATCGTGGGTAAGTTGATGGAAATAAACCATAACGAAAACGGAGACGGAGAAGGAAGCAACATCTTGATGGCAGGCATTGTAAAATCAACAAATAGTGGCGACAGAGATATTGTCATTCCAACGGGTGACGGAAATGAGGATACAGATGAAAAAATAACGATTGACACTTCTGCTAACTTGGTATGTACCGTAGCAAAAGTATTATTGACCTGTATGCCTTCTAAGGAAAGTAACAATCACGTAGCAGTGATAGATGCTAAAGACAATGCCGACAACACAACCAATAATACTAATACCGGCTGGATAAGATTGGCCGATGTAAACTACATGCTGAATGTACTCAATCGGAAAACTTATTTGGATTATCGGGAGGATACAAAAGATGATGACTATCTGATAGACCCTAATTACGAAATGAGTGAGTGGTTGGAAAAAAAGGTAAGTGGTGATGAAACTACCTATGGCATCATAGATTTGGACGCCTACCAGAAAGAATTTCTCTACTATGACACACAAGCCATGGTGGAAATGCTCAATACAAGTATACCGACCTATCAGGGAGGGGAACCGTGTATGGTCAGAACAGCCACCTTGTACGAAGATAAGAGAATAGGGGAAACAAACGCAACAAACCCTGCACACTATACCGAAGGACTGTATTGCACCGAGAACACGGTTTATAACGACATGAGATTCGCCAATGAAGCTGATTTCCAATCTGCCATCCGCTATGTAACCACCCGGGTAATGGTGGGAGCGAAATATACACCCAAAGTGATATGGGACGGAGGCAAAGAACCGATAACAACCCAAACGGAAGCCGAAGCACAAGGGATATTGGATAAAGTGGAGGATGTAGATAATCCGTTAGAACCAGTCACTTACCCGGCAGGTACGTTTTGGCGGGACAGCGAAGGCAACTATTATTCGCTGGAAGGCATGAAAACGAAATTACAGGAAGCTCCCGAAACCGAATTCAGCCGTTACGATGGCGGCTGGGGCTATTATTACACTTATATAGATGAGAATGCCCAAAATGGAGCAATAAAAGACCAAACCCGTTGGGGTATCAAGCGAAACCATTATTATATATTAAAGGTAGACAAAATCATCGCTCCTGGCTCGCCTTTTCCGGGTAATGAAACCATGCGCATTCACTCTGAACTGGTGGACTGGGTAGACAAAGGCGGTTCGGAGGTAGAGATAAAAGTACCACAACAATCAGAAACGGCACAACCATGAGAAAGAACAGTTTTTACATAGGAACAGGGGTGTTTGGCATGTGGCTCTTTGCGGCATGTTCGCAAAACGATGTGCCTGGCAATGAAATATCCGGCAGTGCGGAAATGCGTATCTATACAGATGTGGCACGTGCAAACGGAGGAGAAACCGATGCCGGAAGTACAGCCGATAATCCGGTCTTTCTCTTTTGGGACTTTGGCGATGTGCTGGGAAATGCAAAGGATCCAACTCCGCTTTATGTGAAACGTCCTGAAAAACACATTGATACCTACAAGCGTCCCAATGAACCTTATAATACCGATGAACTGTATCCCGATGGCAACCGGCGTGTGATGGCTACAGGATATGCGCCTGCTACGCTGACTCCGGAAGAGAGAACGGACAATACGGACAATTACGAACGCTTGACTATACCACAAGATGGTTTATGTAAGACCGATGTACTGACTTCCATCACACCGGTAGTGGCATCTGCTGCCCTGCCTTTTGATAGAGAGGACGGAGAGACTTTGCAATTTATGCATGCGCAGTCGAAAGTCATCTTCAAAGGCAAATTGGCAGAAAACATGGGGAAGTTTATACAGAATGTAAATATTACATTGGACAACGCTTCAATAGCGGAACGGGTGGAATGGGATAGAAATAAAAACCTCTATGTACCTGTGGCTGGTGAAAACAATTCATATACCATCAAGCAACAAGGCGGTTTCCAGATAAACGATGTGGAAGCAACCGATATAGGTGAGGCATACATTGTGCCAGGGCAAAATAGCTTATCCGTTACCATTACGGTCGATAGGTCTGAGGATGTTTCATTCACGCAGAGTGAAACGGTAACTTTTTCTCATACGCTCAGCTTTGAGATCGAAAGAAGTGAAGATTCGGCTTGGGATGCCGGTAAGAAAGAAGATACGCTTTATGCCAACGAAGCCTATACCTTTACCATCCTGTTTGGCGAAGAAGGCATTGAATTGGTAGGTAACAAGTGCCCGTGGGAAAATGGCGGCTATTTGATAGTCCCAATCTATCCTTTAGGGAATCAAAATCAAGGAGGAAGTGGAGTATGAAACGGAATGTATTGGGATATGGAATAGGAGTGCTGGCTTTGTCGGTCATGTTGGCATGCAATCACGAAGATGTAGCTTCGGGCTTCCCGTCTGCCGGACAACAAGCCGTGCTTGTCGCGCAAAAAAGCCATATCATCACCCGTGCAGGTGATGAAGTGGCCCCGTTTGAGTCAGGGACAAAATACCTGTTGTATGCCGTGAATCAAGAAAACGTTGAAGTTTTAAATGGAGTGGGAACCGAACGTGACAATCATACCATCGATTATGGAACTGTGATTTCATACGGCAGTTCGCCCATTTCTTTCTACGGTGCAACGTATGGTAGCACAACTAAAGTTCCAGCGTTTCCATCTGACGGTGGAACGACCATCACAGAAACAGTAAAGGATGATGGTACGTTGCCAGACTTGATGTTTTCCAATAACTTGATAGACCAAACGGTAAGTAATGGCTATCGGCTGGAAATGGATTTCAAACATGCCATGAGCAAACTGAAATTTAGGATTGTGAAGCAAGATGAAACGGAGGATGCGGAAGCGGAGAAGAAGTTGGAGAACGCTACATTGACAAAAATACAAGTAAAAGGTACGCACGGGACAGGTTCGTTGGACATCGTAAATGGCAAGTGGACGTATGCTGAGGACGAAGAACCTTTACCCGATAGGACCTCTTATGCCAACGCTACGGGCATGGAGGTAACGACAACTTCCCAAAAGGTGCCCGGCGAGCTGCTTGTCTTTCCCAATGCAGAGGACGAATTGGTGACTATCTCGGTTACGCTGACCGGGATAGGGGATAACGGAGGGGAAAAGACAGTGGAATATCCACTTAAGAAGATAAACGAGCAAGGGGCGGAAACCGGTAACTTCCAATTTGAAATGAACCATGAATATACTTTGCTCATTACCGTACTGAAAGACGAAGTGCGTACCATCGCCATTGCCCCGCAAGTGTATGACTGGATTGACGAGGACAGGAAGAACAACTACTTGGGACAACCCGTTACCTTTGCCAACCTGATGTGGATGGACCGCAACTTGGGGGCAACGAGTGCCGATTGTGAGAACGACTGGGAGGCGTGCCGGGGGTATTATTACCAGTATGCGAGGAATATACCGTATATATTAGATAAGGAGAAATATGATCTTGCAATTAAAGGTTCATCTAAATATGAATTTCTCTATACTTATAATCAATATGGGGAAAAAGTGTATGGGGGATTGCAAGCAGGTTCTACGAAAACGTTAGATGATGGTTCAACAATAGCTGTTAGAACTCGGCAAAATATTGCTGTAAATCCTGGTGATGAAGGAATTTATGAATTTATTTATGACAATGGAAGTGGAGTGTGGATGTATGGTGAAACGGGAACAAATGAGGATCAATTTATAAATGATTATTGGACACAAAGTTTAGAAAACCATCCTTGTCCGAAAGGATGGAGGTTACCTACAAAAGAAGACTTTGCCACGTTCCTTCCGGATTATACTTTTTCTACAAATCCTTGGTATAAAGGTTTTAATCATCCTGCTCCGTATTCGGGAGAGATCTTAAAATATCAAGAAGAAGTGATTTATGGTACGGTTAATGGGGAAAGAGCTTTTTATTTGATAAAACGTCAAGGAAGAGATGACTGCTATCGAATACGTATATTGTTAAAATCCTCAATAAAGGATGGAATAAGAGATGATACTAAACAATATTATGAGTTTGCATACTTTTCCGGAGATAAAACAATGTCTTTTGAAGGAATAGATGAAAATAATCAAGAAGAGTTAAATACAAGATTTGATTGGCAGACTCCAAGCTCTATTATGGAAATACCAGCCGTAGGATTTATTCATCCTCACAGTGCATTTAAATTAGATGGGGATGGTATTAATGCAATTTTAAGGACGAGCGAATATAATGAAACACGCGGCGGATATAATTGGGTATTCTATTTAAGAAACGATTATCGATTTGGGTTAATTGACGATAGTCGCAAAGCCCTAGGCGACCAAATCCGTTGTGTACGTGATGTAACCGCAAAATAAAGAATGCGTATGAAGAGAACAATCATCATAGGAATCCTGACGGGAATGCTGATAGCTTGCAGCCCCGAAGAAAATACTCCTGTATCTGTACCCGATGGCAAGGTGCAGGTAGAGTTCCAATTGCCCGGTACTTATGGCATCGGTGTTTCCGATGCACAATCAAGAGCAGACAACCTGCACGATGCCGGAGAAAATTGGCATGCTTTACCTCAGCCGACCGAAGAAGAATTATTGCCCGTAGGCAGCACGTTGTGGCTTAGTTATGCTAAACGGAATGACGATGGAACTACTTACGGTACGCCCAACTTGCAGGGATATGTAGTGGGGACAACCACCGGAGGGTATAATACGCTTTATCCTTGTACGACCCAAGAAGTGAATGGCAAGCTCGAAATCAATGCGGAAGAAATAGGCGCGCCTCTCTACTTGGAAGCAGGCACATACAAGTTCAAGATGGTTTCGCCGGCATATCCGGTTTCTACAGACCTGAAGATGAACATTGATAATGGCATGTATCTCTACTCTACTGACGGAAGGTACGAGGAAACATATTCCCAATCTATTCCCATCGAAGTAAATACATCGGGAGTGCAATACATTAAACTGAACCCCATCATCAGCCAAGTGGCACGTTTCACTTTTACTATCCATAAAGGTACAGGTGTCTACACCTTGGAACCGCTGGAAGCCGGCATTGAGATAAGCGGATTGCAGAATCCTTTCAATCACGAAGAAGAGGGGCAATTGCAATACAACTGGAGTTCGGAAAACATCGCCGATACGTTAGTGATGCGGATAGGAGACAAACGTTCGTGGGTGACACTGCCCGGCTCGGAAATAGAAACGGATGCGAATGGAACCCTGACCGGCGACATAGGTGTATTGCCTACGCTTACAATGTCTACCCCAGTCGCTGTATTGATAAACATGGCGGTCAACGGTGTACCGACCCAATACATGACGTTGGTGAACGAAACGCACCTGCTGCATGCCCGTTCGTATAATTTCGATTGGACGGTAAATGTAGAAGACGGACAAATCAGTGTGGTCACCTGGCAAAACCAGTCGTGGACTACCGATATAATAGGAAATTAAAAAAGCACAAAGCATACAAACATGAAAGATAAACTAACGAAATACATCCTGTTGTGCCTGTTAGTGTGTATAGGAACAGGATGCGAACAAACGGAAATGCCAAGTAATGCCAATATAGGGAAAGAGGTCAACGTCCGGTTCTCGCTCGGCATGCTTCCGGCAGAAGGAACAGGCACCCGTGCGTCGGCTCCTCATGTGCCCGAAGTGGAGAACTTGATATACGATATTTGGGTATTGCAGTTCAACGAGAACGGCATCTTGCTCAATACGGGAACAAAATATTATCCACGGGAAGGTGAATCGGGTTTGTTTGTAGAAAACTTTAAAGCCACTCTGATAGCGGCACAAAACAGTACGGTGTGTTTGGTAGTCAACACCAATGACCGCACGATTTCCTGGCCGAACAACTTTCCCGCATTCCAACGGATGCTGCTGGATGTACAGGCAAGCAACGACCTTTCCCTGCGCGACCGTATGCCCATGTGTGGGTATTGGCAGGGCGATGTCACCGGAGACGGTCAGGTGCTTTCGGCATTGCTGTGCCGCATGATGACCCGCATCAATTTAGTGGTAAACAATCAGACCGGTGCTGCATTGGCAGGCGGAACCGTTGCATTGGATAATGTGCCTACAAGGGCATACGTTTATCCGCGTATCAATCAGGAAGCATTGCCAGACAGTGCTTATACCAGTGAGGTTTTTAGCGATAGTTTTAAAAGCATATCCTCAGGCGATTCACAAGAGTTTTATTACTACATCGCTCCCAACATCTGTTCGGGAGAAGAACATGCGACAAAAGTAACCGTAACTTCCGGCGGTAAGACTTGGAGTGTCACCTTAGGAACAAGCGCACCCGATGAGGCGGATCGTATTTACACATTGTATGCCAACAATTATTATACGTTTACGCTGAATTTAAAATAACCCTTGCCTATCCGGCAATGGAAGGAAACAAAAGATAAATCTCTATCGCGGGGAAGCGTCCCCGCACATTTTACTTAAATTAGTAATCCTAGAGCCGGTCCGCAGGGATGCGCGCCGACTCTGCCTTTATATGCCTCTCTATACCATCGGCCTGAAAACGAATATATACTTGCTTTGCCGATGAAGTTATATCCGTAGACAGTTTCAGTTATCTAAAACGGCTACAGAAGATATATTCAGCTGGCCAACCTACCGTAGGCTGCATGCGGGCATTCATTTCCGTGCTTTCAGCTTTCAGACCATCCTTTTTAAAAGATTCTTCAGTACTCATTCTTCATTTTCATTTAAAAACATTACCTTTGTTCATAGAAACATTAAAAACAGAAAACAAATATGGCAACAGAACACGTGAAATGCCTGATCATCGGATCGGGTCCTGCCGGATATACGGCAGCTATTTATACAGGACGCGCGAATATCGCCCCGGTGCTTTACGAAGGCATCCAGCCGGGCGGACAGCTCACCATTACCACCGAAGTAGAGAACTTCCCCGGCTATCCTGAAGGAGTGACCGGACCGGTCTTGATGGACGACCTGCGCAAACAAGCCCTGCGTTTCGGTGCCGACATCCGTCCGGGCATCATTACCGAAGCCGACCTGAGCAAGGCTCCTTATACCTTCCGGACCGATGAAGGCAAAGAAATCACCGCTGATACGGTCATTATCTCCACCGGAGCCACCGCTAAATATTTAGGACTGGAAGACGAAAAGAAATACGCCGGCATGGGGGTGAGTGCCTGTGCCACTTGCGACGGATTCTTCTACCGGAAGAAAACCGTAGCCGTAGTAGGCGGAGGCGATACGGCCTGCGAGGAAGCTATCTATCTGGCTGGACTGGCAAAACAAGTCTACTTAGTGGTACGCAAACCTTACTTGCGCGCATCGAAAATCATGCAGGAACGGGTGTTAAGCCATCCCCACATCCAAGTGCTTTTCGAACACAATGCCGTAGGGCTGTATGGCGAAAACGGTGTGGAAGGAATGCACGTGGTAAAACGCATGGGCGAACCCGATGAAGAACGCTACGATGTGCCTATTGACGGTTTCTTCCTCGCTATCGGACACAAGCCGAACTCGGACATCTTCAAGCCGTGGGTAAAGACCGACGAGACGGGTTATATCCTGACCGAAGCCGGAACGCCCCGCACGGGCATACCGGGAGTATTCGCCGCCGGAGACGTGGCCGACCCGCATTACCGCCAGGCGATAACCGCCGCTGGAAGCGGATGTAAAGCAGCTATCGAAGCCGAACGCTACCTCTCGGCAAACGGGATGTTATGATTCGGATAGTTGAAACACAGAATTCCGCAGATTTTTATTGAACACAGAGACACGGAGACACGAAGAAATAAATATATGAATGTCCGCATTTTACCAATAAACTGTAGGGGCAGGGTTTGCCAGCCCGAAAACATCCACGTAGACGCATACGGCGGGCGAACCCCGCCCCTACATTGGCTAATGGCGGACATTCATTAAAAATAAAACTCTGTGTCTTTGTGCCTCTGTGTTCTATCCTGTTTTTCGCGAACCCATTTTATTATACTCATTTTTATCATGAAAAAGTTTTTTAGAAAAGCGTTTATCGCCGTGTTCCTCCTCGGGAGCACGAGTATGGCATTCGCCCAGCAAATGCCTCCTGTCCCTACCGACCCTGACGTACGGATAGGCAAGTTAGAGAACGGACTGACCTACTACATCCGGCACAACGAACTGCCCGAGAACCAAGCGGACTTCTATATCGCGCAAAAGGTAGGTTCCATCCTGGAAGAAGACAACCAGCGCGGGCTTGCCCACTTTTTGGAACACATGTGTTTCAATGGGACGAAGCACTTTCCCGGTACCAGCTTGCGTGAATATTTAGAGTCTGTCGGCGTAAAATTCGGTGCGAACCTGAATGCCTATACCTCGATAGACGAAACGGTATATAACATCAGCAACGTGCCCGTTATCCGGGACGGCATCATCGACTCGTGCCTGCTCATCCTGCACGACTGGGCGGACGACCTTACCCTCGACCCGAAAGAGATAGACAAGGAACGCGGCGTCATCCACGAAGAATGGCGCACACGCCTGGGAGCAATGATGCGTATGTATGAAACAGCATTCCCCACCCTGTTCTCGGGAAGCAAATATGCGTATCGCCTGCCTATCGGAACCATGGAGGTGGTAGACAACTTCCCTTATCAGGACTTGCGCGACTATTACGAGAAATGGTACCGCCCCGACCTGCAAGGCATCATCGTGGTGGGCGACATCGATGTGGACCAAATCGAAGCCAAGATAAAGGCACTCTTCAGTCCGATACAAATGCCAGCCAATCCGGCGGAACGTACCTATTTCCCCGTACCCGACAACAAAGAACCTATCGTTTCGATAAACAAGGACAAGGAACAGGAAATCACCCAAGTGATGGTATTCCACAAGCATGAGCCTTTCCCCACCGACATGAAGAACACGGTAGGCTACCTGGCATATTCGTTTATGGACTACGCCATATCGCACATGCTGAACGCACGCTTGCAAGAACTCCTGCAAACATCCAACCCGCCTTTCATCAATGCCGGCGTACAAGATGCCGATTTTATCCTCGCCAAAACCAAGAAAGCTTTTACAGGCGTGGCCATCTGCAAAGAAAACGGCATCGAGACCGGACTGGAAGCCTTGACGCGCGAAATGGAGCGTGCGCATCAGTTTGGATTCACCGCCGGTGAGTTCGCACGGGCCAAAGCCGATTATCTGAGTAACCTGGAGAACGTGTACAACGAGCGCAACAAGATGCGCAACGAACAGTTTGTCGCACAATATGTAGCCAACTTCATCGATGGAGAACCTATTCCGAGCGTAGAATACGAATATACGATGATGAACCAGTTGGTGCCCAATATCCCGCTGGAAGGCGTAAACCAATTATATAAGGAGTTGGTTAACGATACCAACCTGGCGGTATGCCTCTTCTGCCCGGACAAACCCGACATGAACTATCCTACCGAAGCCGGAATCAAGCAGATATTGGCAAAAGTCAACGCTGAAAAGTTAGAACCCTATATAGATAAGGTGTCCAACGAACCGCTGATGAAGGAAAAACCGGCTGGAGGCAAAGTGGTCAAGACTGAAAAAGAGCAATACGAATCGACCCTGCTGACCTTGAGCAACGGCGTGCGCGTGATACTGAAGCCTACCAACTTCAAAGCCGATGAAATCCGGATGCAGGCGTTCAGTGCAGGAGGCAATTCGCTGTTCGAAGATAAAGACGCCCTGCAATTCCAGGTGCTCGATGATGTGGTATCGCTGGGCGGACTGGGCAACTTCAGTGCGACCGACCTGCAAAAGGTACTGGCCGGCAAGGTGGTTTCCATCTCTCCCTCCGTACGTACCTTAAGCGAAACGGTAAACGGCACTTGCGCGCCGAAAGACCTGGAGACATTGCTCCAGCTTACTTATCTTACCTTTACCGCCCCACGTACCGACCAAGCCGCGTTCGAATCGTTCAAGACACGTATAAAAGCCGCGCTTGCCAACCAGGAAGCCAACCCGAATACGGCGCTGAACGACACCATAACGAAAATGTTGTATGGAAACAACCCGCGCGTAACGCGCCTGAAAGCCGGCATGATAGACCAGATAGACTATGCGAAAGTGATGGAGATGTATAAGGACCGCTTTGCCGACGCGGGCGACTTTACGTTCATCTTCGTGGGCAACATTAATCCGCAGACCGCCACTCCGCTCATCGAAACCTACCTGGGAAGCTTGCCCGCCACGGGACGCAAGGAAAACTTCCGCGATGTGAACCTCAATATCCGCAAGGGCGAATGGAAGAACATCTTCCACAAAGACCTGCAAACCGAAAAGGCAACCGTCCTTATCGTGGAAAGCGGCACGTGTGACTACACGCTGAAGAACAAGCTGATGATGAGCATGCTCGCACAGCTCCTCACCATGGAATATACCGAAACCGTACGCGAAGAGGCCGGAGCTTCTTATGGCGTAAGCGTACAAGGAAACATCAGCAAATATCCCAAGGTGGAAGCCGCCTTGCAAATCTACTTCGATACCGACCCCGAAAAACGGGCGGACATGAGTGCGCTTATCGACAAGGGTATCAACGATTTCATCGCCAACGGGCCGAAAGCGGAAGAACTTGCCAAAGTGAAAGAATACATGCTGAAGACTTATGAAGCCAACCAGAAGGAAAACGGATATTGGATGAACCTCTTGTATGGTTACTTATGGGAAGACATGGATTCGCGTACGGGATATACCGACCTGGTAAACGGTATAACCGGCACCGAGCTTCAGGCGTTCGCCAAAGAACTGGTAGCACAAAAGAACCGCATCGAAGTGAGCATGACTTCGGGCGATATTAACTGATAGCTGAAACAACTATGAAACACTTGTTCTTCGATATACGAAAATTACACAAGCTTGACGAAAAGCGAAGCCCGATGTTCGAGAAGAACCGCTTCGCCAAAGTCATGGTGTATATCGGAATCGCGTTTTGGGCAGCATACCTCGTCTTGTTCGGGGTATTGCTGCCCTCGGCTTTTTCCGAAGGCTTCCCCGGCATGGAACCCTACCATATCCTCAACAAAGGCCTGCTCATTGTGCTGGCACTCGATTTTCTGGTGAGGTTCCTGTTCCCTACTCCCATTCAGGAAGTCAAGCCTTTCCTCTTGCTTCCCATACCGAAACGGAAAATCATGACGGTACTCCTGATGCGCGAGGCGGTAAACCCCTTCAACCTGTTCTGGCTCTTCCTTTTCGTGCCTTTTGCCCTGCTGAGCGTCACCCGCTTCTACGGGCTGGCAGGCATACTGGGATATGCCGTGGGCATATGGCTCCTCACCGTGATGAACAGCTACTGGAGTATGCTCATCCGCGTATTGAAACGCCAAAAGTTCATTTACATCTGCTGGTGCCTGCCTGTTTACGGGATACTTGCCCTGCTGGAGTTCCTTCCCGGCACGCATTGGGTAAGCACCTTCACGATGAACTGGGGCGAAGGTTTCATCCTCTGGAATCCCCTCGCCTTCCTCGGCGCATTAGCGGGCATCGGGCTGATGGGGTTCATCAACTACAAGGTGCAGCTCCATCTTATTTATAGCGAACTCTCGCGTGTGGAAGACACCAAACTGAAGAAAATCAGCGACTACAGCTTCCTCGACCGGTATGGAAACGTAGGCGAATACATGCGCTTGGAACTGAAGATGCTTTTCCGCAACAAGACCCCCCGGAGCCAGTTCTGGGGATTCATCGCCATCATGGTGATGTTTGCCGTAGCACTGGCTTTCGATGTCTACGAAGGAAGCTACATGAACAATTTCATCTGCCTGTATTGCTATTGCGTCTTAGGGCTGATTACATTAAGCCAGGTCATGGCGATAGAAGGGAATTACATCGACGGGCTGATGGTGCGCCGGGAAAGCGTGTACAACATGCTCCGCGCCAAATACTACGTGCAATGTGCCCTCCTTGCCATCCCCTTCATCCTCTGCCTGGTCCCGGTATTCCGGGCGACGATTCCCCTGCTCATGGTGGTTTCTTACGGCCTGTTCACCATGGGGATTGTCTTCCCCGTCACGATGCAGATGGCGGTGTACAACGACAAGACCGCACCGCTCAATACGGGCGTGATGGGGAAACGCCAGAACAACAACGTGTACCAGACGGTCATCATCCTCGCCTCATTCACCGTCCCACTCCTTATCAACCGTGGGCTGGAATTGCTTTTGGGAAGTACAGGGGGCTATATCGCGATGGGCATGTTAGGCTTGGCAGGCTTCTTGACCCACCGCTGGTGGATAGGCAACATCTACACCCGCTTCATGGCACGAAGATACCGTAACATGGAAGGGTTCAGGAATACAAGATAACCCACTGAAGTAAAACAAAATTGGTTTGCGAAAAATGGAATGGAACACAGAGACACAAAGGCACAGAGTTTTATTTTCAATTTTACAATTTACGAAGTACAATTAAGAAGCTGTTTTGAATTTATCGTGCGATGATTTGGGATGAGTTTTTGAGG
>URCM01000031.1 GCA_900546355.1 uncultured Bacteroides sp. | reverse complement strand
CTTTCAAGAATGAAAATCTTGCGTCCTAACCGATAGACGAACGGGCCATCCTTTGCTGTGTCGAGAAGGCGTTTCTCGAACACGGGTGCAAAGGTACGCATTATTTTTGAATCTGCAAGCGTTTGGCGATATTTTTTATATGAACACCCGTATTTTGCCAATATAATCGGTTGTTTTTACATTTTATACTGGCACATACTCACGTTTGCATATTATTTATTCAGTGCATCTGCTTCTTTTATGCTCTTTTCGATGTCTTCATCGCTTAACTCGAAGTTGGTAAGGTTGCCTGCCAGGTATTGGTCGTAAGCGCTCATATCAATCAGTCCGTGTCCGGACAGGTTGAAGAGCAATACTTTTTCTTCACCGCTTTCTTTGCATTTCAATGCTTCGTTGATGGTAGCGGCAATGGCGTGGCATGATTCCGGTGCCGGAATGATGCCTTCTACTTTAGCGAAGAGGCAACCTGCCTTGAACGAATCCAATTGCTGGATATCCACGGCTTCCATCAGGTTGTCTTTAATCAGTTGCGATACGATGACGCCTGCTCCGTGATAACGCAAGCCTCCGGCATGGATGTTGGCAGGGGTAAAATTGTGTCCCAGTGTAAACATCGGCAGCAACGGGGTATATCCAGCTTCGTCTCCGTAATCGTATTCGAATTTGCCTCGTGTCAGTTTCGGGCATGATGCCGGTTCGGCTGCAATGTATCGGGTTTTCTTTCCTTCCAGGATGGTGTGGCGCATGAACGGGAAAGCGATGCCGCCGAAGTTCGAGCCTCCACCGAAGCAAGCGATGATGGCATCGGGATATTCGCCCGCCATTTCCATCTGCTTTTCGGCTTCCAGTCCGATGATGGTCTGATGCAGGGTTACGTGACTCAGCACCGAACCTAAGGTGTATTTGCAGTTGGGGGTGGTGCGTGCCAGTTCTACGGCTTCCGAGATGGCGGTACCCAATGAACCTTGGTGGTTGGGGTATTTGGTCAGGATGTCTTTTCCTGCGCGGGTTGACATGGAAGGTGAAGGAGTGACCTGTGCGCCGAATGTCTGCATGATGCTGCGCCGGTATGGTTTCTGCTCGTAGCTGATTTTTACTTGATATACGGCAGCTTCCAGTCCGAATACGTTGGCTGCATACGACAAGGCTGCTCCCCATTGTCCGGCTCCGGTTTCGGTTGTGATATTGCTCACGCCTTCTTTCTTGCAATAATAGGCTTGTGCCAGTGCCGAGTTCAGCTTGTGCGAGCCGATTGGGCTGACACTTTCATTCTTGAAATAGATGTGGGCAGGGGTGTCTAATGCTTTTTCCAGTCCGTATGCACGTACCAGCGGGGTGCTCCGGTAGTATTTGTACATGTCGCGCACTTCCTCGGGTATCTCGATCCATGTATCTGTTTGGTTCAATTCCTGCTGGCAAAGTTCTTTGGCGAAGATGGGGTAAAGGTCTTCGGGTTTCAGCGGTTCTTTGGTAGCAGGGTTTAAGGGAGGCAGCGGTTTGTTTTTCATGTCTGCCTGAATGTTGTACCAGAAGCGTGGAATTTCGTCTTCTGGTAAGATAAATCTTTTCTGTTTTTGGCTCATAACAACTTACATATTTAAATCTTTTGCCAAAAATAAGTAAAATATTGATATGGACAAAGTCTTTTTGTAGAAAAATATGCTACTCTACCCAAAGCAGGTCGCTCATGATTCCATCGGATATGAAAATACCTTGTTCGGTAAACTTCAGGAGGCCATTGGCCTGTTGCAGGGTATGTTGTTGTAAATGGGGTGTGGCCAGTTGGATACAATAATCGTATAGTTTTTCTCCGAAATCGGTCTTGAGCTTGGTTAGAGACATCCCCCATTGGGTGCGCAGGCTGGTAATGACAAAATCATTGTAGCGGGTATAGAGGTCGAGTTTTTCTATTTCGTAATCAGGCTTACGGTGCTCGATGCCTGTCATGTATTTTTCAAGCGATGCGATGTTCCATTGGCGCGAGATGCCGTTGTACGAATGAGCCGAAGCACCGCAGCCCAAGTATTTCTTTCCAATCCAATAGCTGGAATTATGGCGCGAATGTTTTCCGGGCAGGCAGAAGTTGGAAATCTCATAATGTTCATATCCGGCGGTTTTCAACGTATGAATCAGTTCGGAAAAAAGGCTTACACTCAAATCTTCGTCTATTTCGCTTACCCGATGCTCTTCCCTGAGTTTCCATAGGGGTGTGCCTTCTTCGTAAATCAGGTGGTAGGCGGAAATGTGTTCGGGGTGCAGGGCGATGGCTTGCTCCAAGTCGGCTTTCCAGGAAGCGAGTGTCTCACCGGGCAGTCCGTACATCAGGTCGATGCTGATATTGGCGAAGCCTGCTTGCCGGCATCGCTCGAAAGCATCAATGGCTTGTTGTGCCGTATGGCGGCGGTGCAGCAGCCGTAAGGTCGTATCGTTGAAGGTTTGTATTCCCATGCTCAGGCGGTTGAAGGGAAAGTGCCGGAGCATGGTTACATATTCCTTATTTAAATCATCGGGGTTGGCTTCGAGGGTGATTTCGGCATCCGGGCGGACATGATAATATATATATAAGGTAGAGAATATTCGTTCGAAGTGCTTTTCCTGCAATTGCGAAGGGGTTCCTCCGCCTAAATAGATGGTTTCGATATCTTCTCCTTCGAGGTACTCTTTCCTTTGTTCCAGTTCGGAGCAAAGGGTCTCAATGTAACGGTCCGTTTGTCCGCCTTGGGTGGTCGAGAAGAAATCGCAATAAATGCAACGCCGTTTGCAGAAGGGAATGTGTAGGTAGATGCCAGCCATATCGTTTTTGATGAGGTTTATCTACGTTGAAACCCGAAAACGTATGCGCATACATACGCTTTCGGGTTTCTATTGAAAAATAATGTTATTCTTATTCTTCGCCACGGATAGCAGCTACACCCGGCAATACTTTGCCTTCGATAGCTTCCAACAAAGCACCGCCACCGGTAGAGATGTAAGAAACTTGGTCAGCCATGCCGAACTTGTTGATGCAAGCTACAGAGTCGCCACCACCAATCAGTGAGAAGGCACCGTTCTTGGTAGCTTCTGCAATGGCTTCAGCAATAGCTTTCGAACCACCGGTGAAGTTATCGAATTCGAATACGCCGGCAGGACCGTTCCACAGGATAGTCTTGGCATTTACGATAGCAGCCTTGAATGCTTCGCGGCTTGCAGGACCTGCATCCAATCCTTCCCATCCGTCAGGAATGTTGTTAGCCGGGCATACTTGTGTATTGGCATCGTTCTTGAAGTCATCAGCTGCGATGCAGTCGGTACCCAATACCAGGTTCACGCCTTTTTCCTGTGCTTTCTTGATGATGTCGAGAGCCAGGTCGAGCTTGTCATCTTCGCAGATAGACTTGCCGATTTTACCGCCTTGAGCCTTAGCGAAAGTAAATGTCATACCGCCGCACAGAATCAGGTTGTCTACCTTATCCATCAAGTTTTCGATGATACCGATTTTGGTAGATACTTTCGAACCACCCATGATAGCGGTGAACGGACGTTTGATGTCTTTCAATACGTTGTCAACGGCTTTCACTTCTTTTTCCATCAGGTAACCCAGCATCTTGTGGTCTGCGTCGAAGTAGTCGGCGATAACGGCTGTAGAAGCGTGTTTGCGGTGAGCCGTACCGAACGCGTCCATTACGTAGCAGTCTGCATACGAAGCCAATGTCTTGGCGAAATCTTTCTGGCGAGCCTTCATTTCTTTCTTGGCAGCTTCGTAAGCGGGGTCTTCTTTTTCGATGCCTACGGGTTTGCCTTCTTCTTCCGGATAGAAACGGAGGTTTTCCAGCAACAGTACTTCGCCCGGTTTCAAGGCAGCTGCAGCGTCTTGTGCCTTAGCGCAATCGGGAGCGAATTGTACCGGAGTGCCCAGAGCTGCTGATACGGCATCAACAATCTGGCTCAACGAATATTTGGCGTTTACTTTGCCTTTGGGCTTGCCCATGTGCGACATGATAATCAAGGCACCACCGTCAGCCAAGATTTTCTTCAAGGTAGGCAGCGCGCCACGGATACGAGTGTCATCGGTAATCTTACCATTTTCGTCCAAAGGTACATTGAAGTCCACGCGGACGATTGCCTTCTTTCCGGCAAAGTTGAATTTGTCAATAGTCATCATAGTCTCAATATTTTTTGTTTAAAGTGTTTGCTTTTTCAGATGCACCGCAAAGTTAAGAAAAAAAACTATCCGACATGTATTTCACCCGATTATTTTCTGCCTCTTTGTTATTTTGTTTTAAAAAGCTTATGGTTTGGTGCGTTTGCGATGAATATTAGAAATTCAAAACAGTTTCTTAGTATTACTGCTTATTTTGTTGCTTCTGTCCGTATGGTTTGTGCATTGATGCGGGTATGTTTGTCGGTTCAGTCGGCTTCCTTTTACAGTTTCCGTTCCAAAACCGTACGTTCTCCGAACCAAAACCATACGGTTTCCATACCAAGAACGTACGGTTTTGGGACGGAGAACATAAAATCCAGTTATTTGAAAAAGCGAATGCAACGGGTTGCAGAGGCAAATGCAACCGTTTGGAAACGGGAATTTAATTGGCTGGAAAAACGGAGGATTAGGTTTGTATGCATAAAATCCGTATCTTTGTGCGCTTTTTTGAAACGAAACCAATCTATTCTTTTTATGTACTCGAACAAAGAAATATGGAATGTGACTTATCCCATTTTCTTGGGATTGCTGGCGCAGAATGTCATCAACGTGACCGACACCGCTTTCTTGGGACACGTGAGCGAAGTGGCTTTGGGGGCTTCGGCTATGGGCGGGTTGCTGTATATCTGTTTTTATACGGTGGCTTTCGGCTTTAGTGTGGGCTCGCAGATTCTCATCGCACGGCGCAACGGCGAGGGGAATTTTCACGCTATCGGTCCGATTATGTGGCAAGGTTCCGCCTTCAGCTTCGGCATGGCGTTGGTGCTTTTGGCGGCAATGTATGTGTTTGCCGAGCCGTTGATACGGTTGCTCATCACGTCAGACAATGTCTATCATGCCACGTACGAGTTCTTCATCTGGCGTATATGGGGCTTTCTTTTTGCTTTCGTCAATGTGATGTTCCGTGCCCTTTATATCGGCATTACGCAGACCAAGGTGCTGACCATGAGCGCGATTGTGATGGCTGTGGTCAATGTGGTGCTTGATTACGTGCTGGTGTTCGGCGAGTGGGGATTCCCCGAAATGGGTGTGCGCGGGGCGGCTTTGGCTTCGGTGATAGCCGAGGCTTCTTCGTTGGTGTTCTACCTTATCTATACGTATACGAAAGTCGACCTGCACAAATATGCCTTGCACCGCTTCGGGCGGTTCGACTGGAACATGGTGGGGCGCATCCTGCACATCTCCAGCTTCACGATGGTGCAGTATTTTCTTTCGATGGCTATCTGGTTCGTGTTCTTCATGGCACTGGAGCGGTTGGGCGAACGTCAGTTGGCCATTGCCAATATCGTGAGGAGCGTCTATGTGGTGATGCTGATTCCGGTGCAGTCGCTCTCTACTACCGCCAATACGTTGGTCAGCAACCTTATCGGGTCTGGCGGGGTGTCGAAGGTGGTGCATCTGCTCAACCGCATCGCCCGGATGTCATTCTACATCATGGTGGTCTGCGTGGCGTTGTGCGTCATTTTTCCTCATTCCATCCTTTCGGTTTATACCAATGAGACGGCGTTGCTCGATGAGTCGGTGATGTCGCTCTATGTGATATGCGGGTCAATGCTGATAGCTTCGTTTGCCTTTGTTTATTTCAACGGCATATCGGGCACGGGCAATACGCAGGCGGCACTGGTGCTCGAAATCGGTGTGCAGGTGTTTTATGCCCTTTATATCATCGTGGTGGGCATGGTTATTCAGGCTCCGGTGGAGATTTGTTTCACCACGGAGGTGATTTATTATACCCTGATGTTGGCTTTTAGCTTGCTTTATCTGAAAAAAGCGAAATGGCAGAACAAAAAGATTTGATGCTCTGCAAGTTTTTTACTACTTTTGCACGCTGGATTTTGAATCGAACACAGAGGCACAAAGCCACAGAGTACATCGTGCTTTGCTCTCTGAAAATAAAATCTTTGTATCTTTGTGTCTCTGTGTTCCATAATTGATAACTATAACCAATACATACTATGTTCGATAATTTAAGTGAAAGACTTGAGCGTTCGTTCAAGATATTGAAAGGTGAAGGCAAAATCACCGAAATCAATGTAGCGGAAACGTTGAAGGACGTGCGTCGTGCCTTGCTCGATGCCGACGTAAACTATAAAGTGGCAAAGAATTTTACCGATACGGTGAAAGAGAAAGCCATGGGACAGAACGTGCTGACGGCAGTGAAGCCCAGTCAGTTGATGGTGAAGATTGTCCACGACGAGCTGGCGAAGCTGATGGGCGGCGATACCGTGGAACTGGAATTGAAAGGACGTCCGGCTGTGGTATTGATGTCGGGTCTGCAAGGTTCGGGTAAGACTACTTTCTCGGGCAAGCTGGCTCGGATGTTCAAGACTAAGAAGAACCGCAAGCCGTTGCTTGTGGCGTGCGACGTATATCGTCCGGCGGCTATCGAGCAGTTGAAAGTATTGGGTACGCAAGTGGAAGTGCCGGTATATAGCGAACCGGAAAGCAAAGACCCGGTACAGATTGCGAAGAACGCCATTCAGGAAGCCAAGGCGAAAGGATATGATTTGGTCATCGTCGATACGGCCGGCCGTTTGGCGGTAGACGAGCAGATGATGAACGAGATAGAAGCCATCAAGAATGCCATTACGCCCGATGCTACGCTTTTCGTGGTAGACGCCATGACCGGACAGGATGCGGTGAACACGGCACGCGAATTTAACGAACGTCTCGACTTTACCGGCGTTGTACTGACCAAGTTGGATGGTGATACCCGTGGCGGTGCGGCGTTGTCTATCCGCACGGTGGTCAATAAACCGATTCTGTTTGTAGGTACGGGCGAGAAGCTGGATGCGGTTGATTTGTTCCACCCGGCACGTATGGCAGACCGTATTCTCGGCATGGGTGACATCGTTTCGCTGGTAGAGCGTGCGCAGGAACAATACGACGAGGAAGAAGCCAAGCGTCTGCAAAAGAAAATCCAGAAGAACCAGTTCGACTTCAACGACTTCCTGGGACAAATCCAGCAAATCAAGAAGATGGGTAACTTGAAGGAACTGGCATCGATGATTCCGGGTGTAGGCAAGGCTATCAAGGACATCGACATCGATGACAATGCGTTCAAGAGCATTGAGGCTATCATTTATTCGATGACTCCCGAAGAACGTACCCATCCCGAGATATTGAACGGAAGCCGCCGCAACCGTATCGCCAAGGGTAGCGGTACCAGCATTCAGGAAGTGAACCGCCTCTTGAAGCAGTTCGACCAGACCCGCAAGATGATGAAGATGGTGACAAGCAACAAGATGGCAGGGATGATGCAGAAGATGAAGCGGAAATAAGTCGTTCGCATACAGAGACACGGAGGCACAGGGATGTTATTCAAAAATGATATCTCTGTGCCTTTGTTGTTTGAAAAAGAAAATGTGGGTATTCTATTTTTTTATATGAATTTGAAGGAAAATCATTACCTTCGCATTTGTAAATAACGGGGAACGATTATGTTGCAGCAAATAGAACTATCTTCAGTTATGATTCGAAAACTCTTGTGGGTGGTTGTATTGTTGTTGTCTGTTTTTGATGTGCAATCCCAATCCATAGACAGTTTGCTTCTGCAAGAAACTTTTTGCAGGAAAACGGATAATCCATTTATTTATAAGAAGAAAAAACATTTTTGGAGGGCGGCAGGAGAAACGGCGGGCTTGAACATAGGGCTTTGGGCGTTCGACCGCTATGCATTAAACGGCCATTATGCCCGTATTTCGTGGAATACCATTAAGGCGAACTTCAAAAACGGGTTTGACTGGGATAACGACCACTTAAGTACAAACATGTTTGCTCATCCTTACCATGGCTCTTTATATTTCAATGCCGGACGGGCTAATGGATTCAACTTTTGGCAATCGGAACTGTTTGCATTAGGAGGAAGTGCCATGTGGGAGATGTTTATGGAAAGTGAATATCCATCTAAAAACGATATCATAGCCACTCCCATAGGCGGTGCAGCATTAGGAGAGGTGTTTTACCGCACTTCGGACCTTGTTTTGGACGACCGTGCTTCGGGAGGTGAACGTTTCGGGCGGGAAGCCTTGTCTTTCTTGCTTTCACCCATGAGAGGCCTGACACGTATCCTCACCGGAGAGGCTTGGGAAAAGAAACCGTCCGCAGGTCGGGAATTTGAAAATCCTTCTTATCAATTGGATGTTTCGCTGGGAACGCGCCTCTTGACATCCCATGATAACGAACGGCTTATAAAAGCGGGAGCAAGTGCCCGTATCAATTTAGAGTATGGAGACCGCTATGCTTCTTCCAAAAAGCCTTACGATTATTTTTCACTTTTGATGGAACTGAATGTAATGAAAACGCAGCCCATATTGAGCCGGGTGGAAATCATAGGTAACTTATTGGCGAAAGAAGTAATCGATACTAAAAGATGCACCCTCACGCTGGGATTGTATCAGCATTTCGATTTCTTCGACTCAGACACGATACGCACTGATTATACGCCGGGTGTTTTGGAACCTTGTGTCGTTCCTTATAAGCTTGGCACTCCGGCATCAGCAGGTGGAGGCATTATGTTCCGTTATCAGTTGCCTCGTTTTACACTTCATGTGGCAGGACATGCAAACGGCATTCTGTTAGGCGGTATCCTCAGCGATTCTTACCGGTATTATCATCGCAACTATAATTGGGGGGCTGGCTTTTCGGCGAAACTGAATGTAAAGGGTTCTTTTCCTGATGATAAACTTTCGTTTGCGTTGAACAATCAGTTTTACAGGTTGTATTCGCGGAACGGGTATTCCGATCAGGATTATTTTCCACATCCTTCCGACCCTCCGGCAGATGTAGTGGGCGATTACTCGCGGGGCACTTTCTACCACCTTGAAGGGCAAATTAATTACAACGTTTGGAGGCATCTGTTTCTTACCGCCCGATGTGATTGGTTTCGCAGAAGTACCCTCTATAATAGGAGTGTGGAAATATCTCCATCGATCTCCGCTAACGGTTTTTTTATAGACAGCAAGCAACTCAGTTTCCAGTTGATGCTGACTTATCGCTTGTAGGATAGAGCAGGTATTTTTCTCGGATGCTTTTGTATTTTCGGAGTGCCGGTTCCCATTCTTTCCGTAATTCGGCTTCGCACTTTCCTTTGATAATGCCTTGTCTTACCTGACTGGTGCCCATGAGCAGGTCGAACCAATGAGGGCGGGTGAAGAACTTTTTCCCGTTAGTCTGATAGAGTTGATAGAATTCCAGAACGTATGCTAATGAAAATCCTTTCGGGGGGCATACATCACGTAAGTCTTTTCCATAGCAATAAGTGTTCTTGTGCAGGGGATTCATGTCCGAGCCTTTTAGGGGACGGGGCATGAAACAGAAACCGTATTCATTGGTATAGGGGCTTCCGATGACCTGGAAGGGAAACGTTGTGCCCCGTCCTACGCTGACCGAAGTGCCCTCAAAAGGACAAAGGGAGGCATAAAGGGCGATTGCCTGGTCATTGGGAAGGTTGGGAGAGGGTTTGACGGGAAGTGAATACGGTTGTCCGTGTTTCCAGCCTGATACGGGGATTACTTTCAGCTTGCATTGCAATCCGTTTCCTAACCATCCTTCTCCATTTATCATGCGGGCTATCTCGCCTATGGTACATCCGTGCAATACCGGTATGGGAAGCATCCCTACGAAACTTTTATATGCCGGTTCCAGTACCGAACCGTCTACATAGTCGCATGGATTCGGACGGTCCAGCACTATCAGTTCTTTTCCGTTTTCGGCGCAAGCCTGCATGATATAATATAAGGTGCTGATGTAGGTGAAAAAACGTGCGCCCACATCCTGGATGTCGAATAGGACGATGTCTGTATCTGCCAATTGGTGAGGTGCAGGCTTTTTGTTTTTCCCATAGAGCGAAGCTATCTGAATGCCGGTACGTGTGTCTTTTCCGTCTTTGACGGTTGCACCTGCATCTGCTTCTCCACGCAATCCGTGTTCGGGTGCAAAGATGCGGGTGATGTCTATACCTATATTATATAAGGAGTCAAGCAGATGTTTTTCTCCGATTAAAGAAGTCTGGTTGACGGTAAGTGCCACGCGCTTCCCTTCAATCAGCGGAAAATACTGCTCGGTTTGTTCGGCTCCCGTACGGATTTGCGCGTATCCGTGCGTAAAGCTTGTCAGCATTAGCCAAGCGGCCAGCAGGTAGTATTTGATAGAATGCTTCATGTGCATACGTGTTGGGTAAGAATGAGGCAAAGATAAAGATATTTATGGAAAAACCTCCGGATTACGGCTGATTATCGGAAAATTTCCCTACTTTTGCAAATCCTGGAAGGATATGGGGAGGAAAGCAGCGTCTTTCAACTATTCCGTAGCGATACTCTGTGTTCCCTGTAGGGGATATTCTGTTAATATAAAAAACATTGCGTATGAATCCATTGACATTGATTGATAAATTTTATCCGGAAGACAATGAGTTGAAACATATTTTGTTGGTGCATAGCCGTTCGGTTACGGACAAGGCACTGGCCTTGGCCAAGAAGCATCCCGGACTGGATTTGGACCTGGACTTTATCGAAGAGGCGGCCATGCTGCATGATATCGGTATTTTCCTGACCGATGCGCCGGATATCCAGTGCTTCGGGACGCATCCGTATATCTGCCACGGTTATCTGGGAGCAGATTTGGTGAGGAAAGAAGGTTTCCCGCGCCATGCCTTGGTGTGCGAACGGCATACGGGAGCAGGGCTTTCGTTGCACGACATCGAGGAACAGGGTCTGCCTATTCCGCATCGGGAGATGGTGCCGGTCAGCCTGGAAGAAGAAATCATCTGCTTTGCCGACAAGTTTTTCTCGAAAACCAAGCTGGATAAAGAAAAGAGCATCGAGAAGGCACGGAAGAGCGGCAAAACACGGAGGCGATGGCGTACAGCGCTTCGACCGCTGGTGCGAGCTTTTTTTATAGTCGTAAAAATACATTAAAAACGGAAGCATCTGCGTTTATTTACGGGAGAATGCTTACTTTTGCAGCGCATTGCGTAAAAAAAGAATGAATGACGTCGTTTAAGAAAACTACATACTTGTTCTTGTCTTTGTTTTTCATGAGTTGCTGCTTTTCATTATATGCTGAGGCTCAGCGTGTAAAAGGGAAGCGGGCACGGAAAGACAATGCGGAACTCCGTACAGATTCCTTACAAATGGATTCGTTGTCGCTCGATTCGCTGGCGGCAGATAGTCTTATGTCCGACTCGTTAGCCTCGGACAGCACGAAGAAAGAGCCGCTGGACGCGCCGGTGATTTATGAGGCGAGCGACTCTATTGTCTTTACCAAGGAAGGATATGCCCACCTGTATGGTAACGGAAAGGTGAACTATCAGAACATCGAGCTGACTTCGGCCAAGATTTCGATGAACATGGATAGCAGCACGGTGTTTGCCGAGGGAGTGGTGGACACGGCGGGTGTCAGTTCGGGTACTCCGGTGTTCAAAGACGGCGATACCCCATACGAGTCGAAGACAATGCGTTATAACTTCAAGACCAAGAAAGGTTTCATCAATAATATCATCACGCAGCAGGGAGATGGGTATGTGACCAGTATGAACGCCAAGAAAGGTCCCGATAATGAGATTTATATGACGAAGGGTACTTATACGACATGCGACGCCAAACATCCGCACTTCTACCTGAAACTCTCGATGGCGAAAGTGCGCCCCAAGAAAGACGTGGTCTTCGGCCCGGCGCAGCTGGTGGTAGAAGATGTGCCTTTGCCGCTTGCCATTCCGTTCGGTTTTTTCCCTTTCAATAGCAGCTATTCTTCGGGATTCATCATGCCGACTTACGGTGACGAAATGAACCGCGGCTTCTATTTGCGCGACGGTGGATATTATTTCGCCATCAGCGATAAGATGGACTTGAAGCTGTTGGGCGAAATCTATACCAAAGGTTCGTGGGGGCTTTCGGTCGCGTCGAATTATAACAAACGCTATAAATATAGCGGTAATTTCAATGCCAGTTACCTGGTGACGAAGACGGGCGAGAAGAATATGCCCGACTATGCCGTATCGAAAGACTTCCGCATCCAGTGGAGTCACCGGCAGGATGCCAAGGCAAACCCGAACAGTTCGTTCTCGGCAAGTGTGAACTTTGCAACCAGCAGTTACGACCGCTCCAGCCTGAGTACGTTGTACGACCCTTCTTCGTATAGCAACAATACGAAAGCGTCCAGTATCAGCTATTCACGTAACTTCCCCGAAATCGGACTGAACATTTCGAGTACGTTCAACATTACGCAGAACACGCGCGACTCTTCATTGAACATGACGCTGCCCGATGTGAACATTTCGCTCAGCCGTATCTATCCGTTCAAGCGCAAGAAAGCAGCCGGCAACGAGCGTTGGTACGAAAAGATTTCGTTCCAATACACCGGTGCCCTGACCAATAGTGTCAATACGAAAGATAACCTTCTGTTTAAGACTCCCTTCTCGCAATGGGAGACCGGTATGCGCCACAACATCCCGGTAGAGGCGAACTTCACCTTGTTCAAGTACATCAATATCACGCCTTCGTTCAATTATACAGAACGCTGGTACACCAAGAAGATTATGCGTGATTACGATGAACTGACTCACGAAGAAGTGCGCGATACCATCAACGGTTTTCATCGGGTGTACGACTATAATATGGCTGTATCGATGAATACCAAGCTCTATGGTATGTACAAACCTTTGTTCTGGAAGAGCAAGGATATCACCATCCGCCACGTGGTCACCCCCAGCGTAAGTTATACATACACTCCCGACTTTGGTAAGTCGAAATTCGGATATTACGAGACATACACTTATACGGATGAGAATGGCGAGGTGCGCATGACCGAATATTCGCCTTTCGAAGGAATGCCCTACGGTGTGCCGGGTAAAGGGACATCCCAAACCGTCGCTTTCTCTCTGAAGAATAACCTGGAAATGAAGATGGCTTCAGACAAGGATACGACGGGGTATAAGAAAATCAGCCTGATTGATGACTTGAGCGCAAACTTGTCTTACGATATTGCCCAAAAGCGATGGAGCAACCTGACCATGAGTGCCCGTCTGAAGCTGACCAAGAGTTATACCTTTAATATGAACGCTACCTTTGCCACGTATGCCTATAAGTTCGACGAAAACGGTAGAGTCGTGACCAGCGACCGTACCGAATGGTCGTACGGACGTTTCGGACGTTTCCAGGGATATAGCGGCTCGTTCTCTTATACCTTGAATAATGATACGTTTAAAAAATGGTTCGGTAAGGGAGACGATGAGGATGATAAAGACAAGAAGGACAAGAAAGACGGGGAAGGCGAAGATGGCGAAGAGGAGGAAGAAAGCACGACTGACCAATCGAAAACAGGCAATCGGGAAACACAGGATGCGGCACTTGACCCCGATGGCTATTTGGCTTTCAACATGCCGTGGAGCTTGAGCCTGAGCTATAGTTATAGCATCCGCGAGAATACCAGCGCGAAGATTAACATCAAGAAGATGCGTTACCCGTATGCGCTTACGCATTCATTGAACGTATCGGGCAATGTGAAAATCGGTAGCCGTTGGAACATCACCTATTCGAGCGGTTATGATTTCACATCGAAGGAAATGTCTATGACTACAGTGAATATCACGCGCGACTTGCACTGTTTCAATATGAGCTGCGGTCTGGTGTTCGGTCCGTTTACTTCGTATAACTTCTCTATCCGTGCCAACTCCAGCATGTTGACCGACGCCTTGAAGTGGGACCAGCGAAGCAATACGGGTAGCCAGGTGACGTGGTACTAAGCAATTGACAATTGAAATCACCAGTTAATCGGTGTTTCCCCGTGCTGCATCAGGTATTCATTGGTGCGGCTGAAGTGTCTGTTCCCGAAAAAGCCGTGGTAGGCGGATAGGGGAGAGGGGTGAACCGATGTCAGTACGAGATGCTTGTTCCGGTCGATAAATGCTCCTTTTTTCTGCGCATACGAGCCCCATAAGATAAATACCAGATGTTCCCGGTTGGTTGCTAAAGCGCGGATAGCTGCATCCGTAAACTCTTCCCACCCCTTGTTTTGGTGCGAACCGGCTTGATGTGCACGGACGGTGAGTGTGGCGTTGAGCAGCAGCACGCCCTGTTGCGCCCAACGGGTAAGGTTTCCGCTGGCAGGAATCGGGGTCCCCAAATCATCGTGTATTTCTTTGAAGATATTCTGCAGTGAGGGTGGAAACGGCACGCCGTCATTGACCGAAAAGCACAGTCCGTGCGCTTGTCCGGGACCGTGATAAGGGTCTTGTCCGATGATTACGGCTTTTACTTTATTATAAGGGCAAAGATTGAAGGCGTTGAATATCAGCTTTCCCGGCGGATAAACGGTCGTATTGTGGTATTCTTGGCGTACGAAATCAGTCAGCCGGACGAAATAGTCTTTCTCGAATTCGGGAGCCAGCACTTGCTTCCACGATTCTTCTATCTGTACATTCATGGTCTTTCCTTTTTTTGATTTTGCTGGTAAAGATATAAAATTCATCACAGAAGACACAGAGGCACACAGAGTTTTTTGAAAATAAGAAGCTGTTTTGAATTTCTTCAAAAAGTTTTTCTTGGCTTGATGTATCCGTTTTCGTGTGTGCTTTGGGCGATTTTTTGGCCCTTTCCGCTCCTGTTCTTCGTCAGATAGCCCGCTATCTTCCTCATCACAGAAGCGAAAATGCCTCAAAAACTCATCCCAAATCATCGCACGATAAATCCAAAACAGCTTCTAAAAACGAAAAACTCCGTGTGCCTCTGTGCCTTCTGTAGTGATGAATTGTTATATTAACTGCATTCCCCATTCGGCACATTCTTTCCGCATCTCTTCGGGCCAGATGCTGGCTTGGATTTCACCGATATGGGCTTTCCGCAGATACAGCATACATAAACGGGACTGGCCGATACCTCCGCCGATGCTTAACGGGAGTGAGCCTTCCAGCAATCGTTTGTGGAAATAGAGCTTGGTACGTTCTTCCTTTCCTGCCAATTTCAGTTGTTTCATCATGGCGTCCTGGTCGACACGGATACCCATGGAAGACAATTCAAGGGCACGGTCTAACACGCTGTCCCATACCAGCAGGTCGCCATTCAAGCCCGGCAATCCTGTTTGCGGGTCGATGGTGGTATAGTCATCATAGTCTGGTGCGCGCAGGTCGTGGGGGATTCCGTCACTCAGTTTGCATCCGATGCCGATGATGAATACCGAACCGTATTTTTGGGTGATAAGGTTTTCGCGTTCCTTCGGTGTCTTGTCGGGGTACATATCCAGCAGTTCTTGCGCGTGGATGAAGTGGATGTCGTGGGCCAGGAATGAAGTGATTTGCGGATAAGCTTCACAAATCATGTATTCCGTGCGGCGCATGGCGGCATAGATACGGGTGACGATGCTTTTTAGGAACTCTACGGTGCGTTGTTCGGGGGTGATGACCCGTTCCCAGTCCCATTGGTCTACATACAGGGAATGCAGGTTCCCCAATTCCTCATCGGCGCGGATGGCGTTCATGTCCGTGTAGATACCGTATCCCGGTTCGATGTGATAATCGGCAAGGGTAACCCGTTTCCATTTGGCAAGCGAGTGTACCACTTCCGCCTGCTGGTCGGCAAGGTCTTTGATGGGGAAGGTGACAGGGCGTTCCACGCCGTTCAAGTCATCGTTGATACCCATTCCTTTCAGGACGAAAAGCGGGGCGGTTACTCTTCGCAAGCGCAATTCTGATGACAGGTTTTGCTGGAAGAACTCTTTGATTTGTTTGATACCCAGCTCGGTTTGTTTCATGTCGAGCAAGGGTTTGTAGTTCGCTGGCTTTATCAGATAGCTCATTGTTTTTCGTTTTTATTTATTTGTAAAGTTATGCAAAGGTAGGAATATTTTGTAAAATTGCAATAGATGTTCTGAAAATATTATCAGAATGTAAATAATAAAAAGGATTTATCGGGAAAAATGATATTCATTTCCGGGCTGTTCTTTTAAAGTCGCTGTTATTTTTTGCTTGAATCATTAGGATAGATAAAAGAATAATTGTATTTTTGTGCCGCAATTCGGAAAAGCACCCGTAGTTCAATGGATAGAATATCGGATTCCGGTTCCGACGATTGGGGTTCGACTCCCCACGGGTGTACTACTACCGAGTCATTTCAAACAACCCCCCGTTAAATAGCTACCTATGTATCCTATTAAGTAAGAATAGGTTAAAACCGGCATTCGGCAAGGCCACATCTGGATATGGCCGCCATTTTGTTGGTCTTTGGCGTGCTCGGCAAGTGCTTGTCCTGATGTATCCGCATTCGTGTGCGCTTTGGGCGTTTTTTTGGATTCTTTCCGTTTCTATCCTTCGTCAGATAGCCCGCTGTCTTTCCCTTTTACCTTGTGTCTGGAATCTTCGATTATTTAAAATAGCAAAAGAAGTCATCAAATTGGCGTTGCGATAAGGTACTTTCACTTTTTCTCTTTATCTTTGCTTCGTATAGAGAAAAGTAAAGAAGATATGAAGGTTCGTGTATTATATGCCTTGTTGGTTATGTGGGGATTGGCATCGTGTGTCTCGGTGCAGACCATTGGGTTCGATCAACTTTGTCCGGCGGAAGTCAGCTTGCCGGAACAGGTGAAACGTGTGGCTGTAGTCAATAATATGCCTGTGATACCGGAAGCAAAGTCCGGAGTGGCTACTTTGGGAAGCCTGAATGGTGACGGGAAGCTGACGGCGGAAGCTTTGGCTGTAGCTTTGGCGGATGCCGACTATTTTAATCAAGTTATTATTTGTGATTCGGCATTGAACGGACAGGACGCGACGGACGATACAAAGGTTCGTCCGTTATCGAAAGCGGAAATCGGCAAGTTGGTGCAGGAGCTGGGCGTAGATATGTTGCTTTCGCTCGACCGGGTTTTTGTACAGAATGTAAAAAAGGAAATTCGTTATCCGGGATTGCCGGAGGCTTGGCCAGTGGTGCAGACGCAAGTCACCCCGGTGTTGAGCATTTATTCGCCGGTACGCGAACGTCCGGTTCGTGTGGTGGCTCTTACGGATACGTTAGAATGGGATATAGACCGCATTCCTTCGGATAAAGCATTGATAAACGAGGTGGCAGGTTTTTCCGCTCACTTATTGGCGCGTCAGCTTACGCCCTACTGGGAACATACCGACCGGATATATTATGCAGGCGGATGTGTGGAGATGCGCGATGCGGTTGTATGTATAAGGGAAGGAGACTGGGAAGGTGCGAAAGACTTGTGGCTTTCTCTTTACAAGCGACGCAAGTCGGGCAAGGTAAAAGCACGTGCCGCATTGAATTTGGCTTTGGCTTCCGAGATGTTGGGAGATATGGACGGGGCAAAGAAATGGTTGGAAGAAGCTGGAAAACAGGTAGAGCCGGGGTCGGAAGAAGAAATGGTTTATAAATATGCGTCGCTGAAGCTGGAGGAAAGGCTGGCCGGTTTTTCTCATTTGCAGATTCAGATGAGACGGTTTGGCAACAATTTATCGGAATAGTTTGGCGTAATCGAAATTTTTCGTACATTTGGTCGAGATTAAAAAGGTAATATATGAATATTAGTGAACAATCGCATGCTGCAATCGCTTCGACGCTGAAGGAAGCGCTTAAAAGATATACCGGCACAGGTGAAGAATCGGTGCTGACAGACATTCATTTGTTTCCGAATCAGGACACGGGTGAATTGGTCATTTCAGATGATGACGACACTGTGTTGGCACATACGGTGGTCGGCGAATGGATGAATTACGAAGGAGACAATTTTTATGCGGAAGTAGAAACGCTGCTTCGGGCGGATGTCTCGGCTCTGAAGGAACAAGGAGCCTTGGATAAACTTTCGTTGATAAAGCCCTATTCGTTTGTCTTGGTAGACGACGAGAAAGAGACAGTGGCTGACTTGTTATTGATAGATGATGACGAAACGTTGTTTCTGAACGATGAACTGCTCAAAGGGCTCGATGAAGAATTGGACGCATTCTTGAAAGATTTGTTGGAAAAATAAGTTCTTTAAATAAAATCAAACATAAAGGCTCAAAGATACAGAGAGGAATGATGTAGGGGGGATGCACTCCGTGTCTCGGTGTTTTTATGTTTCTAATAAATATAGTCCTATGGGAGGCATTACATTTCGTAAAAACGAACAGCTCCGCACGGTTAATCCGTATTGGCGGGGAAACCCTACGGCGGGAGGACAGTTCTTCAACCGTCAGCATCGTTGGCGCCCCGGTATGGGTAGTGTGTTGAAATGGCGTTTGTCTCCTAATCCGCAACGGAAGGAGAAACGGACCATTCCGTGGAATCCGAAGGTGCATTTCCTGCGTTCCTTAGATGGCGTAGTGGGCAATTCCTTAATCTGGTTGGGGCATAATTCGTTTTTCCTTCAACTGGGAGTCAAGCGGTTTATGATTGATCCCGTGTATGGCAGCATTCCTTTTGTGAAACGCCGGAGCCAGTTCCCGGCAAATGTGTCGATTTTCAAAGACATTGATTACTTGCTTATCAGCCACGATCATTTTGACCATTTAGACAAACCCAGCGTGACCCGTTTGGTGGCGGATAATCCGCAGATGAAATTGTTTTGCGGTATCAATACGGGCACGTTGATTCAGAGTTGGTTTCCTGAGATGGAAGTTATCGAAGCCGGCTGGTACCAGCAATACGAGGCTGACGGGGTGCGGCTGACTTTCCTTCCCGCCCAGCATTGGAGCAAGCGAAGTGTGAACGATGGAGGCATGCGACTTTGGGGGTCTTTCATGATTGAAGCAGGTGGCATCGTAATTTACAATAGTGGGGATACGGGTTACGCCGGCCATTTCAAGGAGCTGCCTGAGATGTTTCCGCACATCGATTATTGCATGATAGGCATCGGCGCTTACAAGCCGCGTTGGTTTATGAAGCCCAATCACATATCGCCTTACGATGCATTGACCGCTTCGGCGGATATGCATGCCTTGATGACCATCCCCATGCATTATGGGACGTTCGACCTTTCAGACGAACCTTTGTTCGACCCTCCTTCGGTGTTTGCTGCCGAAGCGAAAGAGCGTAACATGCCCGTCATTGTTCCCGAACTGGGGGAGATTGTCAAGCTGAAGCCTTTGCGGTAAATCAAAGGTGTACAGAATTGATATTATTAGCAACACAGATTTTCGCAGATTCTTTTGATTTACTATTTTTTCGATTTACGAAGTACGATTTAATGCTTAAATAGTAGATAGTAAATTGTCAAATCGTAAAATTAAATATAGCTTCGTCTGGTGTAAGATTAATAATCTTGCAGCTTGAAGATTAATAATCTTACACCAGATGAACTTATATGTAACTAAAAATATGAATGCCTTCATTTTACCCAATTTGCCTACAGGGGCTGTTTGCTTTTCTTTTTATCGTCCTCCGGTGATGATAGCGGTAAAACGAGGAAGGAAGCGTTGTAAAAGAGCATAGATCCCCAATCCGATTAAGATAGTAATGGCAGGGCACAGCAGGTATGCCCCTATTAATGCCATGTCCGAGTGTGGATGGAACAGCTTGAAGAGGACTTTGATGACAAATGATAGTGGTAAGGCATGGTACGCATAAATGAAAAAACTGCTTCCGGCAAGAAACGGACTTGCCTTCCAGCTTTCGTTTTCGATGAAGCGGGCGCACAGGCTGATGGCAAATGCCATTCCTATCAGGATGCCTGCCTTGTGCCAATAAGGCATCCACGGTTCTCCCCGGAAACCTAATTCTACACCGGCAATTACTAGATAGACAAACGTCAATCCCCATAGGTAAGGTTTCATTGGCTGTACAAAGTTCTTTTTATAAATGCCGAAATATGCTCCGGCGGAAAAGAAGAAAAAGGCATCCAAGCTGAAGCCTACCCAATCCACCCACCAGCCGACAAGCCACAAAACGCCTAAAAGCAATACGAAATAGTGTTTCAGCTTTTTCATCAGGAGATAAAGCAGGGGAGAGAAAAGTATGACAATCATCAAGTCGCGGATAAACCATAAGGGATAGTTTGTGGGCATGGTGCCGTCTATGGCAGGACTGATGCGGCTGGTATCCCAAAACGCCCAAAGCCAGTCGCTCCAGTTATATTCGCATACAGGTTTGTTTCGTCCGGACATCAAATCGGGCACAAATGTCTGTGCGCAAAAGTAAAACCCGATTACCACCAAGTTCCAAATCAAATATGGAAGCAGGATGGTACGGGCACGCTTCTTGATTTTACTCCAATAGACCTTGCTGGTAAAGCCTTCTGTCTTGAAAAAGAACAGGAAGCCCGAAAAGAAGAAAAACAGCGGGACCGCAATGCGCGAAAGGATTTGCGAAAGGAAATAGCTTGCGGTCTCATAAACCGGATAGGTGCCCGTTTCTACTTGCATTTCACCTCCAACCATCAGCTTGCCGAAAGTGGAATGAATCAACACTACCCCCACAATCAATGGAAAGCGGAGGAAAGCAATCGTTTTCGATTGCAAGACATCGTCTGTCATCATAACGTTTTAAGTTTTAATGAATTAAAAAGTGCGCTCCGCTTTTGCATTTCAACATTCAGGAAATTGGCAAAACGAAAGCGCACCCATTCATGTAAAACTATAAACGGGGAACGTCCACCTGCTACTTTTCTCTGAGCTTAGAATAAATTGGTCGTTTTTCTATGGGAGAAATGCGGCGAAGCAAAATACAAATTATATGATAAACTTAAGTTATTCCATGGGCAAATCTTATTAAAGTGACATTGTTTATGTGCTATTTATGGAAGTTGGACTGAAAAGAGACGGACATAAAAAAGGTGTGAACCCGTACTTATTCAGTCCACAGAAGGTACGACCAAGAACCTCAGCCCAAACCAAACAAGCCGACAGAACACACCCCGTTCGGGTGTATCCGCACGTCTTGAGTCTTTTGGGCTTGAAAATTTGGTCGTTTTTACTGCAAAAGAAACAAGTAGCAAATACTTATATCCAATCTATTCTGTTATGTCTTTTTGTCTTTTACATAAGTTTTCAGTTTATTTCCGGCGACAAAATTACAAGTTTTCTTCCATATCTCCGAAAAAATGTGCGACTAAATTGCTGAACGGATTAAATCCTTTCTTACCAAATCGGTGAAACAATGCTGTCTTCCCGATGGATGGTGACGGTACGTTGTTGGGTTGAATCCCCGTGGATGCTGGTTGCATCTCCACGTGTCGTGAAATACACATAGTTTCCCATATCATAGAAACGGTATACTTTCACTCCGTCGTGCTGGAATAGGTAATCTATCGTATAGGTATCGTTGTTGCTTGGCTTTTCGTATCGCAGAGGGACATTCAGGTTGCAAGCAGAGATAATTAAGGTACTGCATACGAGCAGGCAGAATTGGAAGCGTTTTTTCATATCGGTAAGGTTGAAGAGTTAAGAATGAAGAATTAAGAATGAAGAAGAGAAACTTATCAGTTAAACTTATTCTCATTCTTCATTCTTAACTCTTCATTCTAAAAAAGTTATTTCTTCAGTGCGGCGATACTTTCTTTCAGTGCGGCAATCTTCGTTTCAGCATCCGCCTGCTTCTTGCGCTCCATTTCAATCACATTGGCAGGTGCTTTGCTTACGAACTTCTCGTTGCCTAACTTTTTCAGCACGCTCTGTAGGAATCCTTCCTGGTATTTCAGGTCGGCTTCCAGCTTTTTCAATTCTTCTTCTACATTGATGAGGTTGCCCAATGGCACAGCATATTCGGTAGTACCTACCATGAAGGCCGCTGCGCCTTCTGCTTTTGCTTCTACCGTATGGATATCGGACAGGTTTCCCATCTTTGCCAGGATAGAATTGAATGCGGATACCGGATTTGCTCCAACCACTTCCAAAGCCAGGGTTTCTTTCTGTGCAATGTTCTTTTGCAAGCGGATGGTGCGGATGCCTCCGATAACTTCTTTTACCTTTTCGAAATCGTTTACCAAAGCCTCGTTGAATCCTTCCGCTTTGTCCGGCTGTTGCGTCATGATGCTTTCGCCGGGCTGGCGGTCGTAGATGTGTTGCCACAATTCTTCGGTGATGAACGGCATGAACGGATGCAACTGCATGAGCAGGGCTTCGAAGAACTTCAAGGTCTGTTCATAAGTGGTACGGTCAATGGGCTGTCCGTAGGCGGGCTTTACCATTTCGAGGTACCAGCTTGAGAATTCGTCCCAGAAGAGTTTGTAAACTGCCATCAGTGCTTCGCTCAGGCGGTATTTGCCGAATAAGTCTGTTACTTCAAGGGTGGTTTTTGCCAGCATTGCCTTGAACCATTCCGTGGCGATGCGGGCATATTCGGGCTGTTCGATGTCGGCCACGTTCCATCCTTTCACCAGACGGAAGGCGTTCCATATCTTGTTGTTGAAATTACGTCCTTGTTCGCAAAGCGCATCGTCGAACAGGATATCGTTTCCGGCGGGAGCCGAAAGCATCATGCCCATGCGCACGCCGTCAGCACCGTATTTCTCTATCAGTTCCAGCGGGTCGGGCGAGTTGCCCAGTGACTTCGACATCTTGCGTCCGATTTTGTCGCGCACGATACCGGTGAAGTACACGTTGCGGAACGGCATATCGTGTTTGTATTCATAACCTGCCATAATCATGCGTGCCACCCAGAAGAAGATGATGTCCGGTCCGGTCACCAAGTCGCTCGTCGGATAGTAGTAGTTGATTTCCTTATTGTCCGGGTCGAGGATGCCATTGAAGAGTGAGATAGGCCAAAGCCATGAAGAGAACCACGTATCGAGGCAGTCTTCGTCCTGACGGAGGTCGGAGATGGTTAAAGCGGCGTTTCCAGTCTTCTCTTGTGCCAACTTCAATGCCTCTTCCGGCGTTTCAGCTACTACGTATCCGCCTTGGGGAAGGTAATAAGCCGGGATGCGGTGTCCCCACCAAAGCTGGCGGCTGATGCACCAGTCCTTGATGTTCTCCAGCCAGTTGCGGTACGTATTCTTGTACTTGGCAGGATAGAATTTCAGTTCATCGTTCATTACCGGAGGCAATGCCATATCGGCAAAGTGCTGCATCTTGAGGAACCATTGCATCGAGAGCTTCGGCTCGATGGGCACGTTGGTGCGTTCCGAGAAACCTACCTTGTTGGTATAGGCTTCCACTTTCTCCATCAGTCCGGCTTCTTCCAGGTCTTTCTCGATTTGCTTGCGCACCTCGAAGCGGTCCATGCCCACATATAGTCCGGCGGCTTCGCTGATGGTTCCGTTGTCGTTGAAGATATCGATGCTTTGCAAGTTGTGCTTTTCGCCCAGCATGTAGTCGTTCACGTCGTGTGCCGGCGTAACCTTCAAGCAGCCTGTACCGAATTCGATATCCACATAATCATCTTCGATAACCGGAATCACACGGTTCACCAGCGGAACAATCACTTTCTTGCCTTTCAGCCATTGGTTCTTCGGGTCGTTGGGGTTGATGCACATCGCCGTATCACCCATGATGGTTTCGGGGCGGGTGGTGGCTACTACGGCATAGCGTCCTTCGGAATCTCCTTCTACCTTATAGCGGAGATAATAGAGCTTGCTATGTTCTTCCTTATAGATAACTTCTTCGTCAGAAAGGGCGGTCAGGGCTTTCGGGTCCCAGTTCACCATTCGCACACCGCGATAGATAAGTCCTTTATTGTATAAGTCTACAAAGACACGGATGACGCTCTTGCTGCGCGTTTCGTCCATGGTGAATGCCGTACGGTCCCAGTCGCACGATGCGCCCAGCTTGCGTAATTGCTTCAGGATGATGCCTCCGTGTTCGTCTGTCCACGCCCATGCGTGTTTCAGGAATTCATCGCGTGTCAGGTCGGTTTTCTTAATGCCTTCTTGTGCCAGCTTGTTTACTACTTTTGCTTCGGTAGCGATAGAGGCATGGTCGGTTCCCGGCACCCAGCAGGCATTCTTGCCGGTCATGCGTGCGCGGCGCACCAGGATGTCCTGAATGGTATTGTTAAGCATGTGTCCCATGTGGAGCACGCCGGTCACGTTGGGCGGCGGGATGACGATGGTGTACGGCTCACGTCCGTCGGGTTTCGAACTGAATAGTTTGTTGTCCAGCCAATACTGGTACCATTTCCCCTCCACATCAGCGGGATTGTACTTACTTGCTAATTCCATTTGTATTATGCGTTTAAATGTTTTCGTAATTCTTGTTTTTCAGGATGCAAAGGTAGTAAATTCTTCGGAATATGCATAGAAAATCAGCAGAATCAATGGGGTGGAATGAGGTACGGAATCAAGCGGATTAGGCTGTAGAGTGAGGTGCAGAATCGGTCGTGGGGAGTTTTATTGGGCTGAAACAATCGTTTTCGTATGCTGAAACTTTAGTTTCAGTTCACTAAAACTTTAGTTTCAGTATATGAAAACAGGGGTGAAACTAACTTGCTCCGCCGGATGCGTGCGGATGCATCTGGCGGAGCAACTAAATGTTGGTTCGATAAAAAGCTGTTTTGAATTTGTCGTGCGATGATTTGGAATGAGTTTTTGAGGCATTTTCGCTTCTGTGTTGAGGAAGATAGCGGGCTATCTGACGAAGAACAGGAGCGGAAAGGACCAAAAAATCGCCCAAAGCACACACGAAAACGGATACATCAAGCCAAGAAAAACTTTTTGGAGAAATTCAAAACAGCTTCTAAAACCGGTTTAAGGAGCAGGGATAAGGTTATCCCAGTTCGTCCGAGGTATAAGCTTTCGGGAGTGGGCGGCAATTATACCCCGACGCCATGATTTCCCCGTATGCACCGGCAGAGCGGATGGCCAGAAAATCACCGCGATGTGTGCGGTTCAGGTCGATAGCCTTGCCGAATACATCGGACGATTCACAGATGGGGCCTACCACATCGTATGCTTCAACCGGTTCTTCGGAAGTGATGTTTTCTATCTTGTGGTATGCCTGATAAAGAGCGGGGCGGATGAGGTCGGTCATGCCTGCATCGACGATGGCGAATTGCTTGTTGGTGCCTTGTTTCACGTAGGTCACCCGTGTGATGAGGCTTCCGCATTGTCCTACCACGGAACGTCCCAGCTCGAAGTGCAACGTCTGTTGCGGGCGAAGCTTCAGGTGCTTGTGGTAGGTAGCAAAGTATTCGGCAAAGTCGGGGATGGATTGCCGGTTGGGATGTGCGTAGTCGATGCCCAGTCCTCCTCCTACGTTGATGTGTTCTACAATAATCTGGCGGGCATAAAGTTTTTCCTGCAATTCGTTGACACGGTTGCATAGGGCGGTGAAATCGCCCATGTCGAGTATCTGGGAGCCGATGTGGAAATGCAGGCCTACGAACTTCACGTGGTTCATCTCCAAGGCGCGGTCGATGACTTTATTCATGTCGTCCATGCTGATGCCGAACTTGTTTTCAGCAAGTCCGGTGGTGATGTTGGCATGGGTATGTGCTCCTACATCGGGATTGATGCGGAAAGCGACACGTGCTATCTTGTTCTTGCCGGCAGCCAGCTGGTTGATGACTTCCAGTTCGGGTACAGACTCTACGTTGAAGCAGAAGATGTCGTGGTCGAGCGCCAGGCTGATTTCCTTATCTGTTTTACCTACTCCGGCAAATACGATTTTGCTGGCGGGGAACCCGGCCTTGATAGCTGCTTCTATTTCCCAGCCGCTTACGCAATCCACACCCAGTCCGCTTTCGCGGATGATACCGAGAATTTTGGGGTTGGCATTGGCTTTGATGGCATAATGAACGCAGAATTTATTGTATTTGTCTGCTTCGGTGCGGATAACGTTCAAGGTTTCTCGCAGCAGGTTGGCGTTGTAATAATAGAAGGGGGTCTCTAAATTTCTGAATTTGTCGATGGGGAAAGTTCCTTTCATAATCGGATTTGTATTAAGTATTATAAAAAAAGCGGACGATGCGGTTTGTGCCACAACCGTACCCTCCGCTTCGTGTGTATAAAAAGTCTTGAATAAGAATCGCGTTATTTGCCGTTGAACAGCACATCGCTCAACGATTGCAACGCTTTTTTCTTATCGCGTTCCCGTATTAGGAACGAGATATTGTAATTGCTGCCTCCGAATGAAATCATGCGTACGGGGATGTCGCGCATGGCATCGAGCGCTTTGGCTTCGAAGCCTACGTTTTCCCATTCCAAATCGCCCACGACACAGACGATACACATATCGTGGTCGACGGTGACGGTGCCATATTTCTTTAAGTCGTTGACAATCTCATTTAAATGCTTGGTGTTATCTATCGACATTGATACACCTACTTCCGACGTGCATACCATGTCGATGGCGGTTTGATAACTTTCGAAGATTTCGAACACCTTGCGCAGGAATCCGTGTGCCAACAGCATACGGCTCGATTTGATTTTAATGGCGGTTATGTTGTCTTTAGCCGCTACCGCTTTGATTTTGCCTTTCTCTGTATCGTTCGAAATCAACGTGCCGGGAGCGGTTGGCTCCATGGTGTTGAGCAAGCGTACGGGGATATTGGCATACTTAGCGGGCTGAACGCACGTGGGGTGCAAGATTTTGGCACCGAAATAAGCCAGTTCTGCGGCTTCTTCGAAATGGAGTTGGCGCACAGGCGAAGTCTTGTCGACTACGCGCGGGTCATTGTCATGCATACCGTCGATGTCGGTCCATATCTGTATTTCGGATGCGTTGATAGCGGCTCCGATAAGAGATGCGGTGTAGTCGCTTCCTCCCCGTTGCAGGTTGTCTATTTCGCCGTACGCGTTGCGGCAGATGAATCCCTGGGTGATATAAATGTCTTGGTCCGGATGTGCTTCCAGCTGTGCGGCAAGTTTCTCGCGGATATAATTCAAGTCGGGTTCACTGTTTTTGTCTGTGCGCATGAATTCCAATGCCGGAATCAAATAGGCTTTTACGCCCTGCTCGCACAGGTAGTTGGTAACCATGTTGGTAGAGATGATTTCCCCTTGCGCCAAGATTACCTTTTCTTCGAACAACGTAAAAATATCTTTTGTAAACGACCGGATGTAATCGAATACCGATTTTACAAATTCCAGTGTCTTCTGTTTATACTCCTCTGTAGAATAAAGTTCATCAATGTGCTGTTTGTATTTGCCTTCCAGCCTGTTGATGATTTCATTCGCACCTTCGGGATTTTTCTTGTACAGGTAATCCGAAATTTCAACCAGTGTATTGGTCGTACCCGACATGGCGGAGAGGACAACAATTTTCCGTTCGCCATCGGTAATCAATTTGGCAACGTCTTTCATCCGCTGCGCGGAGCCTACCGACGTTCCTCCAAACTTTAAAACTTTCATTTCAGTTTCGAATTTTTAATTGTTCTGTTAAATATATCTTTCTTTTCGGGGCAAAGATACGAATATTTCATGGTCTTTTTATGTTTTGTCCTTAAAATCTCCGTCTCTTTATTTTTTTTAGGATTCGCCAATCCGTTGCAAATGATGTTGTTCGCAACGGTATACGATGCCCGGATATTCGGTGAGGAGGTTCAGGTTGTGTGTCGTCATGATGATGGCTGCCCCTTGCTTGCATATTTCTTTCAGCAGTTTTACGATGTTCCGCCCGGTTTCCACGTCCAGGTTTCCGGTAGGTTCGTCTGCCAGGATGATATCGGGATTGTTTAGGATAGCTCGTGCGATGACGGTGCGTTGCTGTTCGCCTCCCGATAGTTCGTTGGGCATTTTGTAGCCTTTGTTTTCCATGCCTACCAGCCGGAGCGCTTCTTCAATGCGGTTTTCGATGTCGTTCTTCTGTTTCCATCCGGTAGCGCGGAGCACGAACTCCAGGTTGTCGTGTACAGTCTGGTCGGTCAATAGTTGGAAATCCTGGAACACGATGCCCAGCTTGCGGCGTAGGGAGGAGACGTGTTTTTGCTTCAGTTTATTCAGGTCGTAGCCCAATACTTCCGCTTCCCCTCCGGCAATATCCAGTTCTCCGTATATGGTCTTCAGAAAGGTTGATTTTCCGCTTCCCACTTTGCCGATAATGTATACGAATTCGCCTTTATGTAGCTCGAAGTTTACATCGTGGAGTACGCAAAGTGCCTGTTGGTTGATTTCTACTCCTTTGTATCGGATGAGCGTTTCTGTTTCGTTCATCATGCGTCAATGTTTTTTCCAGCTTGCGCTGTGGCGTTCCTTCAGTTCGCGTGCGAGGTCTTCAATGCGGTATCCCTTCGAGGTGAGTAATACGATGAGATGATACAATAAGTCGGCACCTTCGTAAATCAGGCGTTCATCGGTTCCGTTGCAGGCTTCGATGATGGTTTCTACGGCTTCCTCACCTACTTTTTGTGCCATTTTGTTGACGCCCGACTTGAATAAGCTGGTCG
>URCM01000030.1 GCA_900546355.1 uncultured Bacteroides sp. | reverse complement strand
CGCTGAAGACGCTTACCTGTGAAAACTTCGTCACTCCTGTCAGCAGGACGAACTGGAGATCCTCGTCCGCAGACTTAAACACCGAATAAAAACCTTTCAGTATCTCCCTGTGCCAGTCCTCCAACAGGCGTTCCTTGCCGTCTACCTTCATTGAATAGTCGGTATCCAACACATCGAGTATCGGCTTGTCGTATTCATCAATCAGTACCACGCAACGGCGTCCGTGCTGGCGGTGGGCCTGTTGCAACACGTAGGCGAAACGTTTTCCCATATCCTTGAACTCCGTCGTACGGCCGTATACCTTTTCCCAAGTGCTGACCGTTCCTTCTATAATATCCTCCAACTTGCCCGATTCGGTGAAATTTGTCCCGTTGAAATCGATATGGAACACGGGATATTCCGCCCATTCGGTCTCCAGCCTGTCGATGGCAAGCCCTTTGAAAAGTTCTTTCCGCCCCTGGAAATAGCATTTCAGGGTAGATACCAGCAGGCTCTTGCCGAACCGGCGCGGACGGCTCAGGAAATAAATCTTTCCTCCTTTTACCAGCCGGTAAACCAGGCCGGTCTTGTCGACATAGACATAACCGTCTTCTATGATCTGGTCGAAGCTTTGGATTCCTATCGGATATTTCATCATACAGTGCGTTTTATGATTTACGCAAAGAAACAAAATTATTCTGAGACAGGCAAGAAATGGCATCCTTCAATCTAAGCAACGTATCTAATCTTTTTTATAGCGGGGCATCAGGCAGATGAGCAGGACGACAAAAACTTTTTTAGGATGTGTTTTCATACGATTTTAAGGTCGAGCATAAATAAAAAAAGCGACTCTTTCGAGTCGCTTTTTTTATTTATAGAGTAATCAAAGTAGATTATTCGCCTACAGTTACTTTAACTTTTACAGGGTTGGTCTTAGCATAACCCCAAACATCAGTTACTGTTACATTGATAGTCGTTTCAGTTGTAGCAGCGATGTTTTGCGGCAATACCTTGATATAACCTTCATTAACAGCACCCTTTTCACCTGGAGTTGCAGGGTATACATTCTCTACTTTCACAACGCGTTCGTTAGTAGAATATGCGTCAACATTGGCAATTTCAGGACGACTCCAGTCACCTACCTTATCTTGCAGAATATCTTGCAGAACCTTGTAGGTAATGTTGTTGTAAGTCTTACCTTGGATGTGTTCGTTGGTCATATTCCATCCACTTACAGAAGTAGCCGGAATAGAGACAACATCACCGATTGCACTTACAGAACCTTAATACAACGGGCTCATCACCTTGATAGTGAACGAGTAAGTGCCTTCACCTTCCGGATATGCCCAACCCATATAGTCGTCTGCACTTGCATTAACTATCAGTTCTTGACCGTAACCGGCAGGAATGTTAGTGCCTTTTGCTTTGTCTACATCTTTCAATGTTATCATTGCATTGTTATCGAATGTAGAAGAAATTGTTGCCAATTGCTCAGAAGTGTACTTATCAGTTACTTTTGTTTTGCTATCCAATGCCAAGGTAGCACCGCTCAAGAATTTCTTGAATGCACGCGACAACTTATAAGCGGCTTCACCGCTTTTTTGGTCATCAACATTCATGTAAGCGTTAGCCACATTGTCAATAAATACAGCAGGTTCTTGTTCGAAACTGTTAGCAAAGTCAGGAATTGCGAACTGGAACGGAATAACGATAGAGTTGAGTTCTGAGTTACCTGCTTTAAATGTTACTTTAGCAAAGTATTCTGTATCAACTTTAAATCCAGGGGTAGAAGAGGTAGCAGGAGCAACACTATTGTCTACAGAGAACTTCATGTTGGCGGCATCCTTGATAGCCACTTCTTTATCTCCAGCAGCGTTAACGAAAATCAATTCGATACCATTATTGTTCACTTTGTTCTTGCAGTCCTTATCTGTGTAGTATTTAACCGAAGCAGTACTTACTTTCTTCTTCCATACATTAGCTTGGTCTTCACCAAGGGCATTCAACAAAGTTGCCATATCAGCGGTGAACGCATTCTTGTTCTTCAATACTTCAGCATTGTCATCTACGATATTCAGTGTTCTCTTTGCATAGTCAGGAGCAACCGCAATCTTATCTGATACGTAGATATTAACCACTTCTTCTGCTACCTCACCGTTGTTGTTCATTGTATGAACAGTCACAGCAAAGGAAGCTTTTGTCAAGATATCCGGATCGCCAGTAATTGTAAATGTATGTTTTTCGTTATCAATCTTGATGCCGAACAAAGCTTCGTCTTCTTTGGAAACAGTCAGCCACATATCATACAAGTCTGCCGGATTTTCAACAGCTACACTGATAGCTTTGTGGGTATCCACCATACCATCATTACGCTTGTCTTCTGTATCATCTGTATCTGTATCATCTTTTACGTTTTTACCGGCAACTTTAATCGAGCCAATGTTTGCGTCCTTCGGATTCAAAGGGTTGAAACCAATGTTGTATTCCGCACGGGTAGCATGGTCTGCGCTCAATGCATAAAGGATGTTGGCAGAATTGCTAGTGAACATTTTTTCAAAGTTGGCCTTTGCAGCATCATCCTTCAGTTCCATTTGCTTCATAGACAAAGTCCACAAGCCGTTTCCGTTTGCTCTACTAGCATCAGTTACTAAATCATCAGTTACATAATCTGTATATTCAGAAGCTTCATAAACAACACCCGTCAACTCTTCGTTCTTGCTGTTCAGCAACACGAAATCGATATCTTTCAGTTCTACATCGGTCGGGTTGACACGCAAGCCCAATTTATCAGCCGAAGCAAGGATGTATTTATTGTCAGTTACGTTATGGCCGGTCATCTTTTCCCAATCCGCTTTTTCATCCTTATCAGGAGTGAATTCGTATTGGTTAATGGTTATATTTCCATTCTCAGCTTTAGCAATTACTTTCATGCTGGTGATAGCGGCAGCAGCACCCGGCAAAAAGATTTCCAACATTTCTTTTCCGTCTTCAGTCGGAGCATAAATTGTGAAACCGCCATTAGCTTCAGCTACAGCGTAAACTGCACCGTTAGCTTTGTACGCAGATTTTACAGCTTCCTCGCCTTCTTCACCGTAGAAATACCAATAGCCGTCTTCGCCTACATAAGGAGTCTTTATCTTGCCATCTTCTGTATCAGCAACAGCTTTGTATTCGCTCTTTATGCCATCGAAATACCAATAGCCATCTTCGCCGATGGTAATCTTAGTACCGTCAGCACCAGCGGCACCCGGAGCACCAGCGGCACCGTCTGCGCCGTCAGCACCATCCTTACCGTTTACAATGTTGAATGACTGGCCGTCGGAGAAGGTTACCGTGAACCCGCCTTCAATGGAAGTGACGTTGGTAATCCATTTTCCTGCGCTAATCTGAGCCTGCAGGTCTTCGAGGTCGGCCTTGATGCCGTCTACTTGTCCTTGCAGATTGCTGATGTCGTCATCGTAGTCTTTACAAGAGGTAAAAGTTCCTGCCGAAGCGAACAAAAGCGCTCCGAACAGCAGTGCACTTAAATACTTTTTTCTCATAACAAATTAAATTTAATTTATAAATTAAAAAACTCAAATCATTCTATTTCAAGCCGTTACGCCAGCATTGCCGCAACCCGCAAAATAGACTTTTTTGGCACGTCGGTAGCCGCGCCGGCTACTGAACTATAAAAGATAAACGGTTTATAACGAATGGATTAGCTTTTTCGATTTAAGATTTGATAACATTCGGTACGAAAATGTGCCGGTTTTGTAGCCCGGAAGTTGAACCGAAATAGCGAGAATGAGTAGCAGAAATAGGGCATATTTGAATCAATTGACACAAGTAAAACGAACAGGCAGGAGTGTTTTAACCTTAATTAACTTGTTCGATTTTATGTTATACATACATAAAAAATCGGTTGTTTGAAATCGTATTGTTAAGTATGCGCACAAAACGAACCAACATTTTGCCACATTATCACATTAGAAATTTTTCATCCTATAAGATAATCATGAGCAGTTATTTTTATATCGGTTGAAATGCTTCTATCCAAAAACCCGGTGGAATATAACTGCATCGCCGACACGATTAGTAATCGTCATGCTGTACGATTAGTAACCGTCACGCTGCACGATTAGTAATCGTACCGGCATAGCAATTATATTCTTGCCGTTCATGGATAAATCAGGCAAGTCACACAAGTTTATTGCACCGTTTTTTCGGACTGCCACCTGTTGATATACCTTAATTATACATAGGGAGTAATTTTATTCCGGTATTTAAAGAATTATTTCCGTAATCGTTTGGGTTATCTCAATAAATCTTCTAATTTTGCATCGTAATATGGCATGATATAGGAGGATATTTTAGTTCAAACAATTAAATAATTTAAATTCAATCATTTATGTGGTTAAGTAATTCATCTATTGGAAGGAAAGTGGTGATGAGCGTAACAGGTATCGCCCTTGTCCTGTTTCTTACATTTCACATGTTGATGAACCTTGTGGCACTGTTTTCGGCGGAAGGTTATAACACAGTGTGTGAATTCTTGGGTACTAACTGGTACGCTCTGTTGGGTACGTTAGCGTTGGCGGCTTTGTTTGTCATTCACATTGTATACGCCTTCTGGCTGACAATGATGAACCGTGCAGCACGTGGTAGCGAACGTTACGCTGTAAGCGCGAAGCCTAAAACGGTGGAATGGGCATCTCAGAACATGCTGGCTTTAGGTGTAGTTGTTATTCTGGGTTTGCTTTTGCACCTGTTCAATTTCTGGTACAACATGATGTTTGCTGAATTAATCGGCAATCCGATGATGGGTGGCCTGGAAGCTACAGACGGTTACGGCTACATCGTGGAAACTTTCGCTAACCCGGTATTCTTCGTATTGTACATCGTTTGGCTGTGCGCTTTGTGGTTCCACTTGACTCACGGTTTCTGGAGTGCGATGCAGACTCTGGGATGGAACAATACCATTTGGATCAATCGTTGGAAATGCATTTCTAACATCTATTCTACTATTATCGTATTGGGCTTCATGCTGGTAGCGGTAGTATTTTTCGTAAAGGGTTTATTCTAATAAGGTGACAAGTTAACGAGTTGGCAAGTGAACAAGGCTCGTATGAATAGCCTAATACTTCGTCAACTAAAAAAAAGAAAACAATTATGACTAAGATACTTGATTCTAAAATTCCTGAAGGTCCGATAGCTGAAAAATGGACCAACTATAAAGCTCACCAGAAATTGGTGAACCCGGCTAACAAACGCCGTTTGGATATCATCGTAGTAGGTACTGGTTTGGCTGGTGCTTCTGCCGCTGCCTCATTGGGTGAAATGGGATTCCGCGTATTCAACTTCTGTATCCAGGATTCTCCGCGCCGTGCACACTCTATCGCTGCTCAAGGTGGTATCAATGCTGCAAAGAATTATCAGAACGATGGCGACTCTGTATATCGTCTGTTTTATGATACTGTAAAAGGTGGTGACTATCGTGCACGTGAGGCAAACGTTTATCGTTTGGCTGAAGTTTCGAACAACATCATCGACCAATGCGTGGCTCAGGGTGTACCTTTCGCACGCGAATATGGAGGTCTGCTGGCAAACCGTTCGTTCGGTGGAGCACAGGTGTCACGTACATTCTATGCCAAAGGACAGACCGGACAGCAGTTGCTGTTGGGTGCTTACTCGGCATTGAGCCGTCAGGTAGGTGCAGGCACAGTCAAGCTGTACACTCGCTATGAAATGGAAGATGTGGTAATCATCGACGGCCGTGCCCGCGGTATCATTGCCAAGAATCTGGTAACCGGTAAACTGGAACGTTTTGCTGCACATGCTGTGGTTATCGCTACCGGTGGTTACGGTAATACTTACTTCTTGTCTACCAATGCGATGGCATGTAACTGCTCGGCTGCAATGGCTTGCTACCGTAAAGGCGCGTTCTTCGCTAATCCGGCATACGTGCAGATTCACCCGACTTGTATTCCGGTACACGGCGACAAGCAGTCTAAGTTGACTTTGATGTCTGAATCGTTGCGTAACGACGGTCGTATCTGGGTTCCGAAGAAGCTGGAAGATGCCAAGGCTTTGCAGGCTGGTACCAAGAAAGGCAGTGACATTCCGGAAGAAGACCGTGACTATTACCTGGAACGCCGTTATCCGGCATTCGGTAACTTGGTTCCGCGTGACGTTGCCAGCCGTGCGGCTAAGGAACGTTGCGACCACGGTTTCGGTGTCAACAATACCGGCTTGGCTGTATTCCTCGACTTCTCTGAAAGTATCGAACGTCTGGGATTGGATGTAGTGCGCCAGCGTTATGGCAACCTCTTCGATATGTACGAAGAAATCACCGATGTGAACCCGGGCAAATTGGCAAACGAAATCAACGGCGTGAAATATTACAACCCGATGATGATTTATCCGGCTATCCACTACACCATGGGTGGTATCTGGGTAGACTACGAATTGCAGACTACCATTAAGGGTCTGTTTGCTATCGGCGAATGTAACTTCTCCGACCACGGCGCAAACCGTCTGGGTGCTTCTGCCTTGATGCAAGGCCTTGCTGATGGTTACTTTGTATTGCCTTACACCATCCAGAACTATCTGGCAGACCAAATCACCGTTCCCCGCTTCTCTACCGACTTGCCGGAATTTGAGGAAGCAGAAAAGGCTGTCCAGGCTAAGATTGACCACCTGATGGGAATCCAGGGCAAACGCTCGGTAGATTCTATCCACAAGGAACTGGGCCACATCATGTGGGAATACGTAGGTATGGGACGTACCGAAGCCGGACTGAAGACTGCTCTTGCGAAGCTGAAAGATATCCGCAAGGAATTCGAAACCAACTTGTTCATTCCGGGCAAGAAAGAAGGTCTGAACGTAGAATTGGATAAGGCTATCCGCTTGAATGACTTCATCACCATGGGTGAACTGATTGCCTACGATGCTTTGAACCGCAACGAATCATGCGGCGGTCACTTCCGTGAAGAATACCAGACAGAAGAAGGTGAAGCAAAACGTGACGACCAGAACTACTTCTACGTATCTTGCTGGGAATACCAAGGCTCGGATGATAAAGCTCCGGTTCTCTACAAAGAGCCGTTAGTATACGAAGCCATTAAGGTACAGACTCGTAACTACAAGAGCTAATCTGTGAAGTTAAACAATTAAAGATTCTAAGTAAAATGGACAAAAATATATCATTTACGCTGAAAATTTGGCGTCAGAACGGACCTAAGGAACAAGGTCATTTTGATACATTCCAGATGAAAGATATTCCGGGCGACACTTCGTTCCTGGAAATGCTGGACATCTTGAACGAACAGTTGGTAGAATCCGGCAAAGAACCGGTAGTATTCGACCACGACTGCCGCGAAGGTATCTGCGGTATGTGCTCTCTTTATATCAATGGTCATCCGCACGGGCCGGCTACGGGTGCTACTACTTGCCAGCTTTATATGCGCCGCTTCCATGATGGTGATGTCATTACGGTAGAACCGTGGCGTTCGGCAGGTTTCCCGGTAATCAAAGACTTGATGGTAGACCGTACGGCTTACGATAAGATTATGCAAGCAGGTGGTTTTATCAGCATACGTACCGGTGCTCCGCAAGACGCTAACGCAATCCTGATTCCGAAGCAAGTGGCTGACGAGGCTATGGATGCAGCTTCCTGTATCGGTTGCGGTGCTTGTGTTGCTGCATGTAAGAACGGTTCGGCAATGTTGTTCGTTTCTGCAAAAGTAAGCCAGTTGAACTTGCTGCCGCAAGGTAAGCCCGAAGCTTTGCGCCGTGCAAAGGCTATGATTGCCAAAATGGACGAACTGGGATTCGGCAACTGTACCAATACACGCGCTTGCGAAGCCGAATGCCCGAAGAACGTTTCAATCAGCAACATCGCTCGTTTGAACCGCGACTTCATCAAAGCTAAACTGAAAGACTAATCAGTAAGATAGTTGACCGATAAACGAGTTGACAAGTCGGTAAGGATTTATCCCTTATCTTCTTGCCAACTCGTTTTTTTATGTACCGGGTGCGTCCGTAACAGGCAAATCTTGCAGAAAAACTTATTTTTTTGCTTCGGGAAACTGAAATAATCAAAATCCTTTTCTTTATGTAAATGAAAAGAACTATATTTGCAACCTTGAATAAACGCATATAAATTATAAGGTAAATAATAAATTAAAGTAACATGCAAAACAAAGGATTCGTAAAGGTTTTTGCGATATTACTGACACTGGTCTGCGTGTTTTATCTTTCGTTTTCATTCGTAACCCGCTATCACATGAACAAGGCGGCAGAAGATCCGAAAGGAGAAACACACTACCTTGATTCTATGATGAACAAGAAGGTGTGGCTGGGCAGTTATACGCTGAAACAATGTCGTGAGATGGAAATCGGATTAGGACTTGACTTGAAAGGCGGTATGAACGTCATCCTTGAAGTTTCTGTTCCGGATGTAGTGAAAGCACTTGCTGACAACAAGCCCGATGAAGCGTTCAACAAAGCTTTGGCGGAAGCTGCAAAACTGCAAGTAACCAGTCAAGACGATTTCATCACGCTTTTCGTGAGAGAATATAAGAAATTAGTTCCGGATGGGAAACTGGCTGAATTGTTTGCCACACAGCAACTGAAAGACAAGGTGAATACCCGTAGTACAGACGCGGAAGTGGAAAAAGTGCTGCGTGAAGAAGTAAAAGTAGCCATTGACAACTCTTATAATGTCTTGCGCACCCGTATCGACCGTTTCGGTGTAGTTCAGCCTAACATTCAGGCATTGGAAGGGACAATGGGACGCATCATGGTGGAACTGCCGGGCATCAAAGAGCCGGAACGTGTCCGTAACCTGTTGCAAGGCTCTGCCAATCTGGAATTTTGGGAAACATACGAAGCTAAAGATATCGTACCCGTATTGGTATCTGCCGACGAACGTGCCCGTGTAGCAATGAATATCGGCACCGATTCCTTAAAGGTTGATTCTGCTGCCATCAAGAAAGAAGAAGCGAAAGCCGCTGTCTCTTCGAAAGACAGCCTGGCTGCAGTACTGAAAGGTGAAACTGCCGACAACAGTGCTGCCAACATAGAGCAACTGAAGAAAGAACATCCGCTATTGACCATATTCCAGCCTAACCAAAGTGGCATGGGCTGCATTGTAGGTTATGCCGATTATAAGGATACGGCTACCGTAAACCACATCTTAAACTTGAAAGAAGTGAAAGAAATCCTGCCGCGCGACTTGAAGTTGATGTGGGGTGTGAAAGCTTCAGACATGGATGCAACAGGACATATCTTCGAATTGTATGCCATCCGTTCTTCTGAACGTAACGGACGTGCACCTTTGGAAGGTGATGTAATTACAGATGCCAGAAATTCATACGACCAATACAACAAACCGTGTGTAAATATGTCGATGAATACCGATGGTTCTCGCCGTTGGGCAGCTTTGACCAAGAAAAATATTGGCAAAGAGATTGCTATCGTATTGGATGGCTACGTATACAGCGCACCGCGTGTAAATTCGGAAATTACAGGTGGTAATTCGGAAATCACAGGTAACTTTACTGTAGAAACCACTCAAGACTTGGCAAACGTGTTGAAATCCGGTAAGATGCCGGCTCCCGCACACATCGTACAAGAAGATATCGTAGGTCCGTCGCTTGGGCAACAGTCTATCAACCAGGGGCTGATTTCATTCGTTGTGGCATTAATAGCCTTGATGGTTTATCTGTGCCTGATGTATGGATTCATTCCCGGTATGGTTGCCAATACGGCATTGGTTCTGAACTTCTTCTTTACCATGGGAATCATGTCTTCCTTCCAGGCTGCTCTTACGCTGTCGGGTATCGCCGGTATCGTATTGTCTTTGGCCATGGCGGTTGACGCGAACGTGTTGATTCACGAACGTACAAAGGAAGAACTGAAAGCCGGAAAGACGATGAAAGATGCTATCTCGGCTGGTTACTCAGGTGCTTTCTCGGCCATCTTCGACTCGAACCTGACTTCTATCATTACCGGTGTCATCTTGTTCTATTTCGGAACCGGACCTATCCGTGGATTTGCTACGACTTTGATTATCGGTATCATCTGCTCGTTCTTCACCGCTGTCTACATGACACGCCTGATTTACGAACACTTCCTGGTAAAAGGTAAATTGCGTAACCTGACATTCTCGACCAGCATTTCGAAGAACCTCTTCCAGAATGCGCATTATAACTTTATGGGTATTACCAAACGGTCGTTCACTATTTGGGGTACTATCATAGTAATATGTATCATTTCGTTTGCAGTACGTGGCTTGTCGCAAAGCATCGACTTTACGGGTGGACGTAACTTCGTGGTACAGTTCGACAAGGTGGTACAGCCAGAAACAATCCGCGATTTATTGGAAAATAAGGTAGAAGACGCCAACATCCAAGCTATCGCGTTAGGTACAGACGGCCACCGTATCCGTGTCAGCACAAACTACCGCATCGCGGAAGAAGGTGCTCATGTAGATACCGAGATAGAAAGCATCCTATATGACGCTTTCAAGGAAGGCGATTTGCTTCCCGATGGTTTAACATTGGCACAGTTCATCGACCGCGACAATACAGAAGGTTGTTCTATCATCAGTTCGCAGAAAGTAGGTCCGAGTATGGCTGACGATATGCGTACATCTGCTATTTGGGCGGTTGTATTTGCCGTTATCGCCATCGGCCTGTACATCTTGATTCGATTCAGCAACATTGCGTTCAGCTTGGGTGCTACGGTTGCATTGGCTATCGATGCCTTCTTGGTTGTGGGTGCTTATTCATTGTGCTACGGCTGGATGCCGTTCTCATTAGAAGTAGACCAGACATTTATCGGTGCCGTATTGACCGTCATCGGTTATTCTATCAACGATAAAGTGGTTATCTTCGACCGTGTACGTGAGTTTACGCACTTATATCCGAACCGCAACCGTACGCAGTTGTTCAATGATGCATTGAATACCACATTGGCTCGTACCCTGAATACGGGCCAGAGTACCCTGATCGTATTGCTCATTATCTTCTTCCTGGGCGGCGACAGCATCCGTAGTTTCTCGTTTGCAATGATTTTGGGTGTTGTAATCGGAACATTCTCTTCATTGTTTGTAGCGGCTCCGGTAGCTTACCTGGCTTTAGGAGGCAAGAAAGAAGGAAAAGAAGTGAAAGCTGCAAAAGCTTAAAACATAATATCATTCACCACAGAGGGCACAGCGTACACAGAGGGAATAATATAAAGAACCCTGTGTGCCTCTGTGCCCTCTGTGATGAATGATTTTTCATATTAATCGCACTGAGGTGACATTAGGTGCATTTCTGTATAATTTTAGAATTCAAAATCGTATGTACACAGTCATTAAACGCATGGAAGTATCGGCTTCGCATAGTCTGGCACTCCCCTATCCCAGCAAGTGTGAGAATCTGCATGGTCACAATTGGATAATTACCGTATATTGCCGCAGCAAGGAATTGGATGAAGCCGGTATGGTAGTTGATTTCTCACAAATTAAGGAAGTGGTAAAAAACCAGTTAGATCATCGTCATCTAAACGATGTGTTACCATTCAATCCTACGGCAGAGAATATCGCTCGTTGGGTATGCGGACAAGTTCCGCATTGTTTCAAGGTAGAGGTAAGGGAGTCGGAAGGAAATACGGTGATTTATGAGAAAGATTAACGAGATATTCTATAGCCTGCAAGGAGAAGGGGCACACACCGGAACTCCCGCAGTTTTTATACGCTTTTCCGGTTGCAATTTGAAATGCTGCTTCTGTGATACTTCACACGAATCGGGAACAGAGATGACTGATGAAGCCATTATAAGCGAAGTGGACAAATATCCCTGCCGGATGGTTATCCTGACAGGAGGAGAACCGGGACTATGGATAGACGATGCGCTCATTGAACTTTTGCATAAAGCCGGGAAATATGTGGCGATAGAAACCAATGGCACACAACCTTTGCCCGAAGCGATAGACTGGGTCACCTGCTCTCCCAAAGAAGGGACTACACTCCGTGTAAAACACATCGATGAAGTGAAAGTGGTTTATACCGGACAAGATGTTTCTCCTTACTTATCGATAGAAGCGAAAGAGCATTTCCTCCAACCTTGTTCGTGCCAGAACACCGAAGAAGTCGTCGCTTACATCAAAGCACATCCGCAGTGGCGGTTAAGCCTCCAGACACACAAACTGATAGATATCGCTTGATTTTGGGTTTCGCAACTTGTAAGCATGTGTACAAAAACCCAAAGGACACAGAGGCACAAGACACATTGACATGAATGTCCGCACTCAGCCAATACATATCCCCTAAAAATGAATATATACTGCATGGGCGGTTGAATATATACTGCACCTGCCTGTGAATATATACTGCACAAGCAAAGCAAGTACCGCTGCGTTTTTTATGCAACCGGATTGGCAAATTGCGGCATTCATTTACCTTACCCTACAAAACACATACAGAACAAATACATCAAGGCAAGAAAACTTTTGCAGAAATTAGAAACAGTTTCCAAGTAAAAGTACCTCGGAGGGGAATCGAACCCCTATTTAACGTTTAGGAAACGCTTGTTCTATCCGTTGAACTACCAAGGCGGGTATGCAAAAGTACTACTTTTTCTTGAAATTTCCATGTTTTTGTTTAGAAAAATAGTAAATTACTTGACTTTTAGCAATAAATATGTCTTTTTATTTTGATTTTTAAAGGAAGTTCACCAATTTTGCGCACATGGAATATGTGAACTCTTAAATAATCATAGTATGGCAAAAGAAATGACTGTCAAAGAGCTGAACGATGTCGTTGTTCGTTTTTCGGGAGATTCGGGCGATGGCATGCAGCTGGCTGGAAATATGTTTTCTAATATTTCGGCTACCGAAGGAAATGATATCAGTACATTCCCCGATTATCCGGCTGACATCCGTGCCCCGCAAGGTTCATTGACGGGAGTATCTGGCTTCCAGGTACATATTGGCTCAGGTAAAGTATACACGCCGGGTGACAAATGCGACGTGCTGGTTGCAATGAACCCAGCCGCCCTGAAGACGCAGTATAAGTTCTGCAAACCCCAGTCGGTAATTATCATCGATACAGACTCGTTTACCAAGCGCGATTTAGAAAAGGCTCAATTCGAATTAGAAAACCCTTTCTCGGAGTTGGGAATTAAAAACGAAGTGGTGGAAGCGGCTATTACCAGCATGTGTAAGGAAAGTCTGAAAGACAGCGGACTGGACAACAAGTCCATCATGCGTACCAAGAATATGTTTGCGTTAGGTCTGGTTTGCTGGCTGTTTCATCGTGACATTAAAGTGGGCGAAAAGCTGCTCCGCGAAAAGTTTGCCAAGAAACCGGCCATCGCCGATGCCAACATCAAAGTGCTTTATGACGGTTACCATTTCGGCGAAAACACCCATGCTTCCGTTGCTACCAGCTACACGGTACCCAGCAAACAGGTAAAAGAAAAAGGCCGCTACATGGACATCAACGGCAACAAGGCAACCGCTTACGGGCTGATAGCCGCAGCCGAAAAGGCTGGTTTGCAACTTTACCTGGGTTCGTATCCCATTACACCCGCTACAGATATCCTGCATGAATTGGCTAAACATAAATCGCTCGGCGTAAAGACGGTGCAATGTGAAGACGAAATAGCCGGATGCGCTTCGGCTGTAGGAGCATCGTTTGCCGGTGCGCTGGCGGTGACTACCACTTCCGGACCAGGCATCTGCCTGAAAAGTGAGGCGATGAACTTAGCGGTAATTACCGAATTGCCGTTAGTCATAGTTGACGTACAGCGCGGAGGACCGTCTACCGGTCTGCCTACCAAATCGGAACAGACCGACCTGTTGCAAGTATTGTTCGGAAGAAACGGTGAAAGCCCGATGCCGGTTATCGCCGCTACATCGCCCACCGATTGCTTCGATGCGGCCTATATGGCTTGCAAGATTGCGCTGGAACACATGACTCCGGTGGTGTTGTTGACCGATGCATACATTGCCAACGGTTCGGCAGCCTGGCATTTGCCCGACATGAACCAGTATCCAGAAATATGTCCGCCTTACGTTAAACCGGAAATGGCCGGTTCGTGGACTCCTTTCCAACGTGACCCGAACACATTAGTACGTTATTGGGCAACCCCCGGCACAAAAGGATTCATGCACCGCATCGGCGGATTGGAGAAGAGCGGCGAAACCGGAGCAATCTCTACAGATCCTGAAAATCATCATCTGATGACACAACTGCGTGCCGAAAAAGTAGCCCGTATCGCGGAAGACATTCCAGATTTGGAAGTGGAAGGATGCGAGGATGCAGACTTGCTGATAGTCGGGTTCGGTGGAACATACGGACACTTGCATTCGGCTATGGATGTTTTGAACGACCAGGGAAAGAAAGTGGCATTGGCACACTTCAAGTACCTCAACCCGCTGCCCAAAAATACGGCAGAAGTACTTCGCCGGTATAAGAAAATCGTAGTGGCAGAACAAAATATGGGACAATTGGCAGGCTATTTGCGTATGAAAGTGGAAGGTATTCACCTTTATCAGTTCAATCAGGTAAAAGGCCAACCGTTTGTTGTTAAGGAATTGACAGAAGCTTTTAACCGCATCTTAAACGCATAACATAAAGGAGGAAAACAATCATGAGCGAAACAAAATATACAGCAGCCGATTATAAAGCAGGCCAGCCGCGCTGGTGTCCCGGATGTGGCGACCATGCATTTTTGAACTCATTCCATAAAGCGTTAGCCGAATTGGGCGTACCGCCTCACGAAATAGCTGTCATATCTGGTATCGGATGTTCGTCGCGCTTGCCTTATTATATGAATACGTATGGCATGCATACCATTCACGGACGAGCAGCCGCTATCGCCACAGGTGCGAAAGTAGCCAATCCGAACCTCACTATCTGGCAGATTTCGGGCGATGGTGACGGACTGGCTATCGGAGGCAACCATTTCATTCACGCTATCCGGCGTAACATCGACATCAACATTGTCTTATTGAATAACCGCATCTATGGTTTGACAAAAGGACAATATTCGCCTACCTCCGCCCGTGGATTCGTCAGCAAATCGTCGCCATACGGTACGGTAGAAGACCCATTCCGCCCGGCAGAATTGTGTTTCGGGGCACGTGGACGCTTCTTTGCACGTTGCGCCGCAGTCGATGGCGGACCGTCTGTCGAAGTACTGAAAGCCGCAGCCCGTCACAAAGGGACTTCGGTAGTAGAGGTATTGCAGAACTGTGTAATCTTCAATGATGGTACGCACAACGCCGTAGCTAAGAAAGAAGACCGCGAACGCAATGCGATTTATCTGGAACATGGCAAGCCGATGTTGTTCGGTCCGAACCGTGAATTCGGCTTGATACAGGAAGGTTTCGGACTGAAAGTAGTGAAACTGGGAGAAAACGGTATTACCGAAAAAGACATTCTGGTACACGACGCACATTGCGAAGACCATACGTTGCAATTGAAGCTCGCACTGATGGAAGGGCCTGATTTCCCGATTGCCTTAGGCGTCATCCGCGATGTAGAAGCTCCTACCTACGATGAATCGGTAACGGCGCAAATTGCGGAAGTTTCGGCAAAGAAGCCTTACCACACATTCGCCGAGTTGCTGGATACCAACGATACGTGGGAAATCCAATGATATCCCGTTTGCCTGCAAACTCGGATTCCGCAGGTGACATCCGCCACAGAGGATACAGATAAATCAGGTATCCATGTGAAAAGAAACGAGGCTGTCTCAAATGAAAATCAACTTTCATTTTGAGGCAGCCTCAATTCCTTTTGCGACACGCTGTGAAATGTCGGTTCACTCCATATAAATCCCGACAGTTTCTAAGCTATATCCGTAGACTGTTTCAACTATATAAAACGGCAACTGAAGTATATATTCGTTTGAGAATCCTACTTCTTATTGGCCATTCAGAACTGGTATCCTGTCCAACCGAAGTCTGCTGTAGAAGCTCCGGTATTGCCATCGGCTACGGTTACTTCACCTGTCCCGTGTACTTCGTCGCCCAAGATAGTCGAGTTCAACCCGTTTGTTACAGAAATTGTTGTAGTCGCCTGTGCATCGCCCTTGCTATCGGTCAAGTCAACCAAGTCATCTACCGCACCCGTACCGATGACCAACGCATTGGTAATGGTAGCCTTCGCACCCCGGCGAATCTTGATAGCGTCTACCATTTCGGCTGCTTCAGACAAGTTTTCGATAGTCATGTTCTCGATGGTGAAGTCCGATTGCGGCGTATGGTCGGCACCGTTTCCGTCCAAGTTACCGTCGGCTTCCACGCCACGCGGGTCTTCCTCGGTGCTGGTGAATCCGGCTTCCCAACGTCCGTAGCAGTTCTTCAACGTTCCGCAATAACCTTGAGTGAAGTCGAACATATCGTCATCGCAGTTTACGGCAAGCAGTCCGGTTACGTTTACCGAGCCTCCGAAGAATTCGATGGCATCATCGGCACCGTCAGCAATATAAATGTTTTCAATCACCGTTCCGTTTCCTACTGCATTCAGTGTAAGTCCGTTGTGTTCGACATCGGCATTCGAACGTGCTCCGGTATAAAGCAGCTTGACATAACGCAATACGCCCGAATTGTCGGCATTGTCATCGCCTCCGTAGGGTTGGTTGTTATCAATCTCGGTAGCACCTTCGGTTACAGTTCCCTCTACGCCTGAGATGCGCGCATAACCGTTGATAATCAATCCGCCCCAGTAACCCGGTCCGGCATTGGCTTCATCTTCTGCCGTAAAGGTGATGGGAGCCTCAGCAGTTCCTTCTGCCATAATCTTACCGCCACGTTCTACCAGCAAGTAATTGCCAAAACCTTCTTTTGCCTTGATGGTCAATCCGGCAGGGATGGTCAGAGTAGCACCTTCTTTCACTACTACAGCACCTTCGAGTGTATATTCAGTATTCGCATCGAGAGTCATATCCGAAGCGATATCGCCTGAAAGGGTTGCCTTAGCAGGTTCCGGAGCTTCGGTTTCGCCTGGAAACTGATAGCCTGTCCATGCCAACGCACTGGTATTGGCACCCGTGTTTCCAGCTTCGATAACCACACCTTCGTATGTGCCTTCAGCGTTCAGGTCACCATCGGTAGTAGCAGATTCCAACTGGTTGGTTACGCTCATTTCAGTACCTTCACCTGCACCGCCTTTGCCATCGTTCAGGTCAATCAAGTTCTCAACAGCACCTGTACCCATTACCAAAGCATTGGTGATGTGTGCCGTAGCGCCACGGCGAACTTTTATCGCATCCTGCATAGCCTGGCTTGCAGAGAAGTTGGCAATGGTCATATTTTCTACCTTAAAGTCTGATTGCGGCGTATGGTCGGCACCGTTTCCGTCCAAGTTACCATCGGCTTCGATACCGCGCGGGTCTTCTTCGGTGCTGGTGAAACCTTCTTCCCAAATGCCGTAGCAGTTAGACAAGGTTCCGGAATAACCCTGAGTAAAGTCGAACATATCGTCATCGCAGTTTACGGCAAGCAGGTTGCTTACGTTTACCGTACCTCCGAAGAACTCGATGGCATCATCGGCACCTTCTGCGATATATACATTGTTTATCGTCGTACCGTTACCCACACCGTTCAAAGTCAAACCGTTGTGTTCGATATCTGCGCTTGAGCGTGCGCCGGTGTACCACAATTCAATGTATTCCAAGGTACCGCTGTTGTCGGCAGCATCGCTTCCTCCGTAAGGCATGTTGTTATCCACTTCGGTAGCACCTGTAGCCGTACTTCCTGCAGAGCCTGAAATAGGAGCCTTACCATTAATAATCAGACCACCCCAGTACCCCGGTCCGGCATTGCTTTCGTCTTCAGCGGTGAAGATGATAGGAGCCTGTGCGGTACCGCGTGCATTGATTTTACCGCCTTGCGCTACAATGATATAATTGCCAAAACCTTGTCTTGCCTTAATTTTCGTTCCGGCAGGGATTTCAAGTGTCGCGCCATCGGGCACAGTCAATGTACCGCTCAAAATATATTCCGTATTGGCATCCAAGGTCATCGTTCCTTCTACATTACCCGAAAGTTCCACGGTTTCTACCGGTTCTTCACCGCCACCGGGGTTTTCACCATTGGGTTCGTCATCGTCACTACAAGAAGTAAGTGATACACTGCTTGCCAATGCGGCAAACAACATCGCGTTTAAGAAAAACTTTTTCATTGTTCGATAATTTGGTTAAAATTATAGTTTGGTTTATTGTTCTGATTATATTTTTCCCAGCAGACTTAAAACGTGCATGCCACTCCGAGGCTGAAATCGATTCCTCTGCGGTACTTGCTTAACACCACCTCTTCGTTGGTTGCGTTTCCTTTACGAGTCAGCTGATGCACCGAGTTCAACAAGTTTTGCGCTTTCAGGCTGATGGTAAAGTGCTCGCCAATCTTAGCCGAAGATACAAAGTCAAGGGTCGGAATCCCGTTTTCTACAATGTCCTGGTATCCTTGTGTACCGATAGTGTACAGACGGTCGCTGAAATAATTGAACACCAATGCATTGGTAAACGAGTTGCTTCCTTTGCGTACCAAGTAAGTCAGGTCGGCATTGACAAGCCAAGGAGCCGCACCTTCCAGTTGGGAACCGGTCGGGTCAGTAGCAAGAGGCACTTTCGCACAAGTGTAAGTATAAGCACCGTTCACACCGAAACTCAGCTTCTGCAACCCTCCGTCCTGCATCGGATGAGAGAACAAATCTTTCCGTATCTCAATTTCCGCACCGGCTACCGTAGCATGGTCGGCAATGTTTTCATACGAAAGGAATCCGCCGGCACTGGCAATCTCGATACGTGAAATCGGGTTCTTGATGTATTTATAGAAACCGGTTACTGAAATCAGTTCACTGGGCGAAAGATACCAGTCCCACTTCAAATCTACGTTGTAGTTATCCGAAGGCTGCAAATCGGGATTACCCTGGCTATTGAACGTCACGTTTACATAACGGAACGGAGAAATCTCCTTCGCCTGAGGCAAAGTATAAGTCTTGCTTGCCGCCAGACGAAGCGAATGTTTGTCATTGAAATTGTAACGCAGGTTCAGGCTGGGCAATACATAGTTCTTATCAATGGATTGCTGTCCCTTGGTCCCGCCACGATTCACATTGTAATCTACGTCCATATTGACCTTATCGTATTTCACGCCCAGATTGGCAATGAAGCCTTCGGTAAACTGATAAGTAGCTTCCACGTATGCTGAGTGGATGTTTTTGTTCACTCCATACTCATCGATGTTTTTATCCAGGATAAAGTAGTTATTGTCCAGGTTCTCTTGCGTATAATAATTATCGAACCGTACATTATTGATATCAAACTCTTTCTGGCGCACCACCGACATATCGTATTCGGTAGCCGTAAAGTTGTCATCTACCATGCGTCCGGCATAGCCTAACTGAATATTGGATTCCTGTGAAAAATCATCGGGAAGTTTATAAGTAAAACCCGCACGGATATTCAGGTCGTCTTCATTCAGTTCCGAGAAATAACGTTGCTGGATACCTGTACCTTTCATCGGCACATAGCCCCGGTCGGTCTTTACCAGATTATTGATGCGCCGGTCTGGTTCCAGTCCTTTGATAATGTTATAAGCGGCACCTACATTAAAGTCGAGCTTATCCGCCAACGCCCATTTGGTATCCAGCTGATTGACGAAAAGCAAGTTATCATTGGTCTGCTGGCGGCGCATGAAACCTTCGTATGTATCCGAAGACTGGTAATCGGCATCCATACCCAAGTAATCGCCCACCGACTCGCGCGAAGCGTGCAACATGATGAAATTGTATGTCAACTCGTACTTGTGATCATGCAAGTAGTTCAGGTTCGCCATCACGACTTGCGAAGTTTCCACATTCGACTTCTTTCCGAGCATATCCTGCGAAAGCTCACCCGTGGTAATCGAATTGCGCACTTCTTCTTCATAATAAGAATAATCGCGGTTATGACTGGCAATCAGGTAGAACGAAAGCGGATTGTCGTGAATATCAAATTTCTTTCCTCCCGAAATGCTATAACTCTGGTTCACCAGCCCGCTTTTCTTCGAAGGGTCCAAACGGTTCTGGAAGTTGTATACAGAAAGATCATCGCCCGGCTGCTTGCTATCAGCAAATCCGAAGGCGTTCACCCCGTCGAGCTTCAGGAAATCAGAAGAAAGACTTTGTGTATTGAATCCGCCCGACACGCTGGCATTGATTTCACCATAACCTACCAGTTCTTTCGAAGAAATATTGATGTTGGCACCTGCCACATCGGCATACGTGTTGCCATAAAAAGCTTTGTTGACATCTACCGACTGGATAATATCGGTAGAAAAGAAGTCGAGCGCAATGTTCTTGTACTCCGGATCTTCCGAAGGAATCGGAAAACGGTTCAGCGTAGTCAAGTTATACCGGTCGCCCAATCCGCGGACAAACACATTCTTCACACCGTCTTGTTTCGAAATGCCCGATATCTTGGTAACTGCCCCTTCGGCATCTCCCACACCCTTGCGGGATAACTCCTGGGCACCAACCGACTGAATTGCCACCACCGATTTCTTTTGCTCCAATAAAGTAACGTTCTCCGACTCGCGGTTCGCCTTAGCCACAACCACCACATCCGACAACATTTGTGTATCGGGTTCCAACTCGAAATCGAGTGTGGTCACTTTGTTATCCTCTACCTTTACCTGACGTTTGACCGTTGTTTTATAACCAACATATTTAATTTCAATGTCATAGATACCGTCTTCCACCCCTTTCAGCTGGAAGTTTCCGTCTATATCCGTTACAGCTCCGATATTGCTTCCCACAATCCGGATAGTAGCCCCGATAAGAGGTTCTTTCGATTTCTGGTCCTTGATACAACCTTTTACATTCACATTTACCTCAACCGCAAAAACATTGGCTGCAAACATCGATAAGAGAACAGCCGAAGTCATCCATTTTCTAACTCTTTTCATTACCTTATTTTACTAAACTTTTACCGAGTGCAAAGAAAGAGCTTCCCTTTTACAGGTATACGACAATCGGATAACTTTCCGTTTACAAGTCCGTTGCAATAAGATTACAATATTGAAGAAGTTGTATGCCCCTGCATACCGAATAAGGCCGAATGCCGGAAACGGACATGTAAGCGTTTTACTTCTTTACTCTTTTCCTGTCTTCGATAATGGCATCCTTGTTCTCCAACGCCCAACTTATCAGCGCATTGATGTGCGGAAGCAACGAATGGGTACGCGGTGTCAGGGCATACTCCACCCTCGAAGGCACTTCCGGATAGACGGTACGGGTAATATAGCCGTCCTCCTCCAATGTCCGCAAGGTTACGGTCAGCATCTTCTGCGATATGTCCGGAATTTCGCGCTGCAACTCCTTGAAGCGCATGACTTCCTTACCCGCCTTGTTCAGTGTATATATAACCAGAAGCGACCATTTGTCACAGAGCCTTGCCAAGATGTTCCGTATCGGGCAATCCGGAAACATCATATCTTCTATCATTGTCCTATCCATATTATATTGCTTTTCAATTCACTCTACAAAAGTAATCAAATTCCTTTTATGTAGCAAGCTTTTATCGGATGGGCGGCAATACGCCTTTACAAACATTGGCTAATTGCGGAATTCATATAATCAATTATTCGATATAAACTCTATTCATTTTGGAACGGTATATTTTGAGTCAGATAATGAAACATTGTAAGAGAATGACCAATTTAAAATTTGATTCCATTTTCAATGAAATCAATCTTATCAATTTCATTTAAAAGAGAAATCATTAGTAGCGATGAAAATTTTTCACTAAATTGCGCCCATAATAACAACAGTGACTTTATGGACAGAAATAGTTCTTGTTGAGAAGAAACGTACCAATAAAAAATAGCATCACTGCTTGAAGTGAATGTGTATAGGATTTATTGAATAACTAAAGATATGAAAGTATGACTGGTAATGATAAAAAAGGAAAGTATGATTCTGGGATAAATGTTCTTGGCAGTATTCCTGATTATGGAGCAATGCTTGAATTCATTTGTGAATACACAGGTAAGAAATCGGAATCAGAACAAGCGTTTTCTTTCAGAACTCATAAAACCTTCAGTAGATTTCTGGCTGCTATAAAAGCTTCCATTCTTCAGTTTGCCAATGATCATCAGAAAAATATGTTTCTTACCGCTATCAGTTCAGATGATTTTTCTGTAAGAGAAAAATTGCTTGTATTATTTTGGCAATTAGTGTATGGTAATACTCTTTTTGCAAAAGTAACGAAAGAAGTTTTTATGAAGGCTGTTTATCAAGGAAGAACATCACTTTCTGTTATAGATGTATTGAGCCTGTTGCACCATATCAAGGAAACGGAAGAGGATGAATTGAACTGGTCGGAAGAAACTTTGAAGATAACAGCATCCAAGTATCTGACAATGCTCAAGAAAATGAACTTGGCTGATGGTAAAACAGCAAAAGAGATATGTCACCCTATTATTACAGGACAGTTATTTATTTATTTTATCCGTTGGATGATAGTTACATGTCCTGAGAACAGGACTTTGGAAAATCCATTGGTCATATTTGGGTTTATGGATAAGAGAAACATTATCGAAAAATTGAAAAAAGTAGAATATCTTCCTCTGTGGCAGGTCAGTCAGGTGGGTGAAGATGTAACCATAGATTTGATAAACCATGAGTAGTACATTTCAGATAGAACATAATCGTTTGTTTGGAGAACTGAGAGAAGTGCTTAAAACTGATATAGCGCATATCACTGGTAAGGCAAATGGAGGAAGAAGTATCCTTTTTGTTTATCCTCCAGAAGACGATGATGCCTATATAGCGTATGCAAGAGAGAATTTTAATTCTAATGAATATTCCTTTATAGATTTAAGGGCTCTTTTTACTGAATTTGTTTCCGAACAAGGGATAGAGCAGTTTCAGGAAAACTATAAAGAGTTTGGGAATGAAGTTTTCTTTAGCGATAATTTCTATGAGGAGACTTTCTTTTATTATATAATTAAAGCTATAGAAAACTCCTATCAAATGAATAAGATTCCTGTCCTTGTTCATACAGGCGCTATTTATGGTATGGGCTTTTCCAATATCAATATCATGGAACATCGTATTGTGATGTCGGCTCAACTTCCATTGATTGCTTTTTATCCTGCTACTGTGGATAAAGATAACATTAACTTTTTGGGTAAGCAGATTGCGTCCAAATACCGTTGTATCGTAATAAAATAAATCAGAAATCTATTGATTAAAATGTCTTATGAGTAAGATAAAAGATATACTCTCCATTGAATTGGAGAACGACATAAAGAATGTCATCGACTTGAATTCGCAAAACGAGGAAGATATAAAAGATGAACTGGATGGGTTTATCCTTACGGAAAGTCTTGCCAAACATTTGTCTGATTTTCTGGATGTATTCTGTTTGGATATGAAGGAATCCGGTGTGTGGCTTAGTGGCTTTTATGGTTCCGGTAAATCCTATTTTGCAAAGATGATAGGTTTCCTGATAGCCAATCCGGTTATTAAAGGAACTCCTATGCGTGACAGGTTTATGCCTAAATTGATAGGTCTTAAGAATAAGGAAATCATAGAAAACCAAATACGTTCATTGGGAAAGACGGATTATCAGGTAACTTTGTTCGACTGTGCTAAAGTTGATTCCAGTCATGGCATATCTTATATGGCGATGAGTCATTTCCTGTTGTCTTTAGGTTTTCTGAGTAACTGGATAGGGATGATGGAATTCAATCTGATGCTTGAAAACAGATATGATAAATTCTTGGCTACAGTAAAGGAGCAGAATGCAGGAAAGGATTGGTATGATATAAGAAAAAAGATGTCAGCAGTTCCGGCTCTGAAGAAAGCTATTCTTACTTTCATGGCAGAAGATGAATATGAAGAAACTCGTAAACTGATAGACGAAAGAATAAAAACATACGATGCTACAAAACTGAAGGAGGATTTGAGTCTTTATCTGGAACATTATCCGGAAAAGAAAATCGTGTTCTTCATTGATGAGGTAAGTGAAGCTTTAAGTCAAAAGAAGATAAACCTACTGGATTTGGAAGGCCTTTCGGAAGCCTTGTCTTCTCTTGGAAACAAAGTATGGACGGTAGGTATCGCACAACAAGCCTTTAATGATGTATTGAATGCATCCGGATTGAATATTCATCAGCTCAATAAGGTGGAAGCCAGATTCAAAACCCGTATTCCTATAGCTGCTGAGGAAATTGATACAATCATCCGTAAGCGGCTTTTGGCTAAGACCGATTCAGGAAAAGAACAGTTGGAAGCCTATTATGATAAAAACAATGGTATGATTCAGGATATAACCCATATTGCCGGTGTTTCCCTGAATGCTACGAAGGATGAGCATACATACGCAGATTACTATCCTTTTTATGAACATCAGTTCAAACTGTTACAGTATTTCCTATTCGGCTCAAGAGATACGGTAACTTCTCAAATCGGTACCCGTGGTATGTTGGTTTCTGTGTTCGATGTATTGAAAAAAGAAGCCATGACGGAAGCGGACGTGTTTACGCATGTCAATGCTACGCAACTATGCCGTCAGGCAGAGGAAAATGTTCCGGAAGCATTGCGTATGCGCTATGAACAGGCAGATAACCATATCGGTAAAGAAGGTATGAAGTATGTAGAAGGAAGAGCCTTGCTGCAAACCATTCATTTCTTGGAAAAAGCCAATGCTTACACCACGATAGAAAATATCACCAAGTCGTATGTTCGCAGACCAGAAGACTATTACAGTGTGCTTGCTGAAGTAAAGAAGGCACTGGAAATATTGGTAGAGCGCAATGTGTTGATTACATCCGGTAATCAGTATCGTATTACCAGCCAGATAGAACAGCAGATTATCGATGATATGAATTCGTACTCTGCTGAAGTTTATCGTGTGCGTGCTGAGGTGACTAAGATATTGAAACAACAGAAGATTATCAAGGTATCTCAGACACTTGTATCGGATGGACAGGCTATTCCTTTCTGTGTGGAAAACTCTCTTGGAGAGAACTTTGCTAATGCAGGAGAAAAGTATATGAAAGTCAGCTTCTATGACGTCTTTCATGAAGACCATGCACAGCTTGTGGCTTCAGTTAAACAGGATACACAGAGCCAGAAAGGAATAATCAGTATCATTCCTTCATCTGTTCACGGAACAGAAATCTTTAATCGTGCACAGGAACTTTTGAAGATAGATTATATCGAGACCAAGACCTATCATACAGCCGACGAGAAGAGGGTGGTAAACAATATCGTTTCTACTAAGGAAGAAAAGATGAAATTCCTTACTGAATTGATTAACAAATCGTACACGGAAGGAACAGCAGTCTATCTGTTTAACACCTATCAGTTGACTGACGCCAATTACCAGAAAGAGATAGAATCTCTCCAGCGCAAGATGTTCGGAAATATTTTCTATAAGAGACTGGGAGCGTCTTTATCCGATTCATTGGCAGTTAAAGTGCTTACGGCAAACACTACGCAACTGACTACTATGTTTGGCGGTTCGGAGGAATTCCGTTTCTTCGATTCTGCCGGAAAGTTTATCGGTGAGAATTTAAGTGTATCTACAGAGATTTTAGAAAAATGCAAGTCGTATTGTACAGGGGATAAACTGGAAGAGGAACTTTCTGCACCTCCTACCGGTTATAAGTTCGGAACTATCATAACTTCTGTAGCAGCCTTATTCCGTGGCAATAAGTTGATAGCCAAGTTCAATGGCGAAGACTTCCATTCTGTATCGGACGCGCTTGATGCTAAGATCTTCGACAATACCCGCAACTTTGCTAAAGCATCGTTCAAGGCTGTTATGAAATCTTTGTCTTATAATGACAGGCAGGAGATTGTAGATATTCTGAAAGAAGATTGCCAGTACAAGAAGATTACCGGAGAAAATGCTCCTTCTTACAACTTGAATGATTTTGAGCTGGTCGATTGCATCCGTACACTTTCCAAACGTATGATGGATAAGGTAAAGGACAGAATCATGGGCGATGATGAAATGGAACTTTTGTTCAAACGTTCTGTTCAGGCACGTAATGTATTCAGTCAATATACAGCAGCTGTAACGGACGCCAATTATATAGCTACGGCACGTACATTTCTTCAGGAAGCGGATGATTATATCAAGGCGGTAGAACAGGTACAGAAAGATTTGAAGTTCATAGACTCTGAGTTTAAGGCTATTGAAGAGGAACGCGTTTTTATTCAAAATGTGACGGAGGAATTCGACAAGACAGGAAATGACATGAACCTGATTCGTGGTAAAAAAGAACAGTTTGAAGAAGCACGTGAAAAGGATTTGGTGGCTAATGCTCCATTAATGAAAAAACTGACTCAGGACATCAAGGATATTTATTACGAGGTAATGAAGCATAAAGCTGAATTATTGAGTGAAGAAGTTATAGCCTTATTTACAAAAACAGATGAACTGAAGCAGCAAATAGACCAATATCCTAAAGATTGGAATATTAGACTCTATCGCAAAATAGAAGACTTGGAAAAATCTTGGAAACGCTATGCAACTGTCAAAGTAAACTTGGATAAATGGAGTGTGAAGTGTAGCAATACAGGCATGTTGTTGCGCGACATTGAATACAAGATTACGAATTTGGGTATAGATAAGCAGGAAGTTAGTTTGTGGGATACGGAGATTATAACCCAAGATCCTTCACCTAGGAAACCAGATATTCCTAAGTTACCTAATACTCCGACTCCAGAAGATAAGCCTGTATCACAACCTAAACCTATACAACGTAATATGAAGGCGAAGTTGCCGAAGGGTACCGCTTCGGTTGCTGAATATAGGTCTTGGCTGAAACAGCAGTTGGTTATGTTGAACATGTTTGGTGAGGATGATATTTTGAATTTTGATAATTAAACATGAAAGAAATAAATTGAAGATATGAAACTGATAGAGCATGTACTCCATATACGTAGCTTGATACAGCAAGCCATTGACAACCGTTTTTCCCGTTTGGGATTGGAAGCATCGGAGGAAAAAGAACTTCCGGGAAATACTTCAACCGGTAGTAGAGAAAAAAGAAACAGACTGGAAGCTATTATAACAACGCATAAACAGGCATTAGGTGATGACTATGTGGAGGCGAGAAAGGAAACCATCAATGAATGTACCTTCACGCTCTTCAATCGTCTGGCAGCTCTGAAGGTGATGGAAGACAGGGAACTTTTCCCGGAAGTAATCCGTCGCCGTGTGGAGCATGGAAACCTTTCGTATGCCCATAAGCAATGGCTGGAAGAACATGCGGATGAACGGAATGCGGAACGTATGGGCTTGAAGCATTTCCTGGAAGATAAATTTCAGGAACTTTCCGATAGTTACAAGATTCCTCTGTATAGTCCGGATTATGCATACGCCATGCTGCCTACAGCCGATGAATTATTTGAAATTATTACGGCTTTCAACGAAATAGAACAGGATGCGGATTGCGGTGTGGATATTTGGAAAGGCGATGATATATTGGGCTGGATGTATGAGAACTTCAATACAGTAGAGAAACTTGCATTGAAAGATTCCGGTGAAAAAACAGAATATGACAAAGTGTCTTTGCAAAGCCAGGTCTATACTCCTCAGTGGGTAGTGAAATTTCTGGTGGACAATACATTGGGTAAGATGTATCTGGAAATGTATCCGGACAGTAATTTTATCTACGATGAAGACGGTAAGGTGAAATATCTGATTGCCAATGCGCCCGTTTCACAAATGCGTCATCCGAAGAAGCTGGAAGAAATCAAGCTGATAGATCCGGCTTGCGGTAGCGGAAACTTTCTGATTTATGCATTTTCGTTGTTCTATGATTTGTACCTGAACCAGATTGACCAGTATGATGCCGGTTATTCACGCAGGGATATACCGAAGCTGATTGTAGAAAATAACCTGTATGGTGTAGACTTGGATGAACGTGCCGTACAGCTTACTCAGATTGCTTTGTTTATCAAAGCCATACAACTGAAGGGACGCAGGGGAGCTATGCCTGCTTATACGCATGTGGTAAGTACCCACTTTGAACTTCCGGAATATAATCAAGTAGAGGCTGCTTTCATGTCGGGATCAGACTGGAATGAGGCACAACAAAAGACAATCCGTTCTATTTGGGAAGATTTGCGTGCCGCTTATAAATTCGGCTCTTTGATTCGTGTGGAAGAGCAGTTAGATGCCCTGCTGCCGGTAGATTCTACAGATATGTTTGCTAATCAGTGGAAAGCGAATATGTTTGATTTCAAACATCAGATGATTACGACTTTGCGCAATCAGGTACATCAGTGGACGGGTGAAGGCAGCAATGAATATTCATTGGCAAAAGCGAACGATGCCATTACGTTTTTGGATATTCTAAGCACGAAGTTTGATGTGGCTGTAGCAAACCCTCCCTATACGGATAGTGCAGATTTTGGAACTGTATTGAAAGAATTTGTGGGTGCGAATTATTCCAAACCCTTGAAGTTTAATTCTAATCTTTATGCTTGTTTTATCAAAAGATGCTGTGAACTGGCTGGTGATGATGGTAAAGTGGGAATGATTCACCCTATGACTTTTATGTATATTAAAACATTTGAAGATGTTCGTAAATATATACTCACTCAAACCCATATTAATTTATTTGTTGAATATGGTCTGAGCAATTTGTTTGGCACAGTGATGGTTGATCCAGCTTTCTATGTGTTGGAGAAGGATGGTGGCACAAAGAATAATGATTCATTATTTATTTCACCCATAATTCCGCAACACTTTGATTTAACTTTATTTATAAGTTCCTGAGCAACAAAAAG
>URCM01000029.1 GCA_900546355.1 uncultured Bacteroides sp. | reverse complement strand
TTGACTATTTACATTCTCTTTGGCGTGATTTTTTTATCTCATGGAAATTTCATAAGCTGTTTTTATTAAATAATGTAACAAATATACGCATAAAATCGGTTATTCCCGCTTGATGACTTCAGCAGGATTCATTTTCGCAACCTTATAACCGATTAGCCACACGGTAAGGAAAATGACTCCAGCCGTAATCACCAACGGTATCATGAAATGTGAAACGGAGATGGGAGCATAATAACGGAAATGCTCCAGCCACGGTAGCATGCAAGCATACACCAAAGGCACGGCTATCAGGAAGGCAATTGCCACCCCCGCTACATACGAGCAAGATAATATCCATTGTATTTGTCCCAAAGAAGCTCCATGTATCTTCCGCAAGGCTATTTCACGTTGACGCAGACGGACGGTATAACGCACCAAACTGAACAAACCAGAAAAAGTCAGCAACAAACTGATTGCCGCATACAAAGACAGGATATCCGTCAACATCACGACATCCCGATTGGCTTCTTCCAATATACCTCCTATATCCTGATATACAAACGTCCGGTCGGGATAAACCTCTTCCCATTTCCGTCTCAACTGTTTCAAGACTTCCGCTTTCCTGCCCTCCTCTACCCTTACCGAAAGTGTTTGCACATCGGCAGACGATACATCGTTCAGGCTGATAAACAACGGCCAAACCGATTCGGATAACGACCTTTTCCTGAAATCACGCACTACCCCTACGATAGTCCGGTTATCGAACAACGGTTCATCGGGAAGGTATTTGGACACCTGTTCACCAATCGGATTGATGCCATCAGGAACAAACTTCTTCACAAATGTTTCGTTCACCACAACGGGATAGGCGGTAGCAGGAAGCAAACGAGCGGTCTGTTCCGAGTCTATCAGTTCCAGCCGATAAAAGTCCAAAAAGTCTTTCCGGCACGAAACCATATCTATCCAAACAATGTCTTCCGGATTTCCCGATTTTCCGATAATGGCCATTGATTCTTCAAAAAGCCCTGTTTCGGACAAGGTCACCTCCTTTACTCCTTGCCAATGCCTTGCTTCTTCCATCCACGCAGAAACAGGAGGTCCCCAATCCTTTTCTACATACACATCAATTACTCCCTCAAACCGCAGGTTGTCTTTCTTTATCAGTTCCAACTGGCTATGAATAATCAAAAACACACTGAATAAAACCAAGGTCACGACAAACTGTCCTCCCTGAAAGCAAGACACCAGCAAACGTCTTATCTTACCCTGATAGAACCAACGATACTCGCTTTCGGTAAGCGACTGCAACTTCCGGCTGATGAAAAAGGCAGGAATCCCCGCAAGGACAATACCTCCCAACAACAACCAAGGCAATACTTGATAAGACAGTATGTACCCCATCGTCAACTCGACATCCATCAACCGGTTGAACAAAGGCAACAGGTCATTCATCAGCAAAAAAGAACAAATGAACGCCAGCCCAATCATCAGGCACGTATCTAAAAACAACTGGCGATAAATGTCTTTCCGCGACGCACCGGCAAAAACCTCAATATGCAACATACGCATCCGGTCCAACAAACGGGTAAGACCTAAATTGATGTAATTGAAACAAGCGACTAACAGCACAAGCAATGCCACGACTCCTCCAATAACCAGAATGACAAGTGAACGATGTCGCAAAACAAGGTCCTGCACACTGGTATCAAAATAAGACTCGTGTAAAGTTTGTGTATCCAAATGACCTTTACCCAATACCGTAGGAAGAAGAGTTTCCGCAAACTTCTGCCGGAATTTATCCAAGTCCGTCCCTTCACGCAACTTGATGAAACAAGCTTCTCCGTCATCAGAACCTGCCGACAGACTCAAAGCACCTACAGACAATAAAGCCTGCGCCGGATTGCGGAACACCACCTTCACAACCATCGGACGAACATCTCCGTCAACAGTCATGGCAAGGGATTCTCCCAAGCAATCCGATGAGCCAAATATCCGCAACGCCGTCTTTTCTTCCAAAGCAATCGCATCCGGTTGTACTTGTACTTCTTGCCAACTGCCTTGCACCGCCTCCAAAGGAAAGAAGTCAAGAAACGTTGAATCTGCCAGCATAAACCGTTCTATTGAAAACGTCTCATCCCGATATACAACCGAAACTTTACTACGTTTCGACACACGGGTAGAAGTTTCTATTTCGGGAAAAGCAGACACGATTTGCGGCACATCCGGTCCATATATAAAAGTAGTCGCTGCCTGCTCTCCCATTGACACCTGTTGAGTCAGGCGTAAGATACGTTCTCCGTCAGGAATCACTTTATCGGCACGATACTCATGCAAAACAAAAGCCCCCAACAAAGAAACACACAGGATGCCAATGACCAAGCTGCCCCATGCCACTACGGTAAACAACTTGTTGCGCCACCAGCCTCGTACAATCAACCGCAATAACTGATAATAAGACATAAGAATCAATGAATGAATGAATGAATGAATTGAAACGCAATCACAATGCCACTTCCGTCACCACCTGACCGTCGAACAGACGGATAATACGTCCGGCATAACCGGCATCGTGTTGCGAGTGGGTCACCATCACGATGGTGGTGCCTTCCTTGTTCAAGTCGGTCAACAGGCTCATCACTTCCTTTCCGTTCTTCGAATCCAGGTTACCGGTCGGCTCGTCGGCAAGTATCATCTTCGGATTGGAAACTACCGCACGGGCTATCGCCACACGCTGCTGCTGCCCTCCTGAAAGCTGTTGCGGGAAATGTTTCGAACGGTGGGCTATTGCCATCCGTTCCATGGCTTCCTCTACCTTACGCTTACGTTCGGCAGCCGGAACGCCCATGTAAAGCAAAGGCAATTCGATGTTCTCGTACACATTCAGTTCATCTATCAAGTTGAAACTCTGAAATACAAAACCGATGATTCCCTTGCGAATGGATGTGCGTTGCGATTCTGTGTACTTCGACACTTCTATTCCATTCAGATAATACTCGCCGCCCGTAGGATTGTCAAGCAATCCCAAGATGTTCAGCAACGTAGACTTGCCACATCCCGAAGGACCCATAATAGCAACAAATTCGCCTTCCTTTACTTCAATGCTTACATTGTTCAAAGCCCAGGTCTCCACCTCTTCAGTGCGGAAAACCTTCTGTAAATTTACTGTCTTAATCATATTCTTGTTTTTAATAAATGCTTATTTTATACTGAAACATAGAGACACAAAGTCTTTTTATTTGTTTTCCTTTATCACTTCCGCCGGGTTCTGCCGCACGGCTTTCCATACACGAGAACCGATGCTCAGGCAGACGATTACACCCATACCTATATAAATAAGGAAGTAAATCCATGCGTCGATAACGGTCTGCTCTACATATTGCTCCAACCAATACCTCATCACCGCATAGCCCACCATAAACGCCACTACGGCCGAAAGTGTGAGCAAGCCTAAGTATTCCTTGGCGAAGATAAACAAGATATCCCTGACCGTCGCACCGTTTATCTTACGGATGGCTATCTCTTTCCGCCGCTGCTGGCAAGTGAGCGTCACCAAGGAAAATATACCAAAGACGGAAACCAACATACAGACCACGGAAACGAAAACCAATAGCTTCAACAATGCGTATTCAGACTCCAGATACTTGCCGTATTCATCGGCTATGTTTACAAAACCATACTTCACATCGGGATATTCCTTTTCCATCAATCGGGTAACCGCCTGATGCAGTTCCTCCCATTTCCCTTCTTGGAATCTTACCGCTAAGTTGTTCATCTTCCCTATCGAAAACGAAACTCCATCCGCACCGACAAACGCCATAGGACTTACCGGAACTGTAGGAGGCGTTATATGAAAATCTTTCACCACACCGACAATCGTGCGTACACCTATCACCCCGCCTTTCACCTTTTTACCCAATGGTTCGTGCATTCCCAATGCCTTGACCATGGTTTCATTGATAACTATCTTATCATTTTCCCCTTGCTTCGGAATTCGACCTTGCACAAGCCGTATGCCATAAAAACGCAGGAAGTCCTCGCCTTCAAAGAATACCTGCATATCTACAGGCTGGTCCTCCTCTTTCTTTCCATCCCATTCGTTTACGCGCAACCCAATCCGTACAACATCCTCAAATGGCAATAAAAGGAAATGGTCTTTAAAAGATTCCTGCACAACGGGCGATTGCTCTATCTCCTTCACAATGCTTTCGAACGGTTCTTCGGGATAAACATAAAAAAGGACAGCTAAACTCTCCCGGTTCCATCCGATATCCGTATGGTGCAAATAAACAACCTGCTTCAAAAGCACCGTCAAACAAAACACAAACAAAATACCAATCGTAAGCTGGAAAAACACACTCACTTTGCGGAAAAGATTCCGCCCGCCGGAACGCCTTGCCGACTTATAGCGGATAAACGGAATAAGGCAAAGCACGGAAACCAACGTCAACCCGATGAAATAAAGCAAGGTATGAGCATATACATCCCCTTCTACCGATGACAACTTGCGAAAGGCTGGAAGTAAGATTTCTATCAGCACCATGCCTATCAGTCCCACAAGCAACAAAAGCAACAGGTATTCCACCGCAAACAACAGATACAGACGGAAACGCGAAGAGCCACATGCCATACGAAGTTCAATCTCCCTGCCACGCATCCGCATACGGCTGACAAAAAGTGCCAGATAATTGAACAACGAAGAAAGTATGACTAATGCTCCCACTGCGGAAAACAGCACCAAGTAATGCAGTTCCAACCCTCTTTCTTCGTTAAACGAAGCATACCGGTATTCGGGCAACGATACAAACAAAAGTTTATCCAAAGAAGAAGCTGCACGCTTGTCTGAACTTCGGTCTGCATATTCCGCCACTTTCTTTTGAAACGATGCTATCGTCTCGCCACTGCGTAGCTTGATTAAGACATCTAAACTGCAATCGCTCCAATTTTCATAATAAGGAGTCCAATCCCTGCCTTTCCATACCCCATACGACAGACTGCTGTGCGTACCTACTCCACTGACTAACGCACACACCGTATAGATTTTCTCTTCTATTTCAATCTCTTTCCCTAATACATCTTGCGTACCAAACAACCGCATCGCAAAATCAGGAGTCAAAGCCGCCTTGTCTTCAGCGTGAAGAAAGTCCAAGCTTCCCGACAAAACCGATATGCCAAACAAGTTCATAAAACAAGAGTCCGCACAAAGTATATGCGTTTCTACAGTCTCCCCTTCCTGCACACCGACAGGCAATTGCTCTCTATAAAACGCACACGCAGCCTCCACTTCCGGGAACTGTTCCTTCAACAATGTAGAAACCGGATAAATAGTTCCTGTACTATATCCCGAAGCACTCAACGAAGTAGGCTCATAAAGCATATACAACCGGTCGGCACCCCGATGAGAGGTATCGTAAGTCATCTCATACGAAATCCATAACGTGGATAAAGCGAAACAGACAAAACCTACCGCCAATCCGATAATACAAACAGTATTCTGCACCTTATACTTCATCAGGTTACGCCAGGCGATTTTCAAATAATGTATAATCATAAGCTACTTCATTCTTTATTTTAATCATTCCGATTTCATCACATCCGCCGGATTGATACGGGCCGCCCTGTTTACTTGCCACCAAAGGGTACCCAAGGAAATCACTGCAACCAACAGCAAGGCAACAACGAACATCCACGGACTTAGCGGAGCCTTCAATACAAAATCTTCGGTATATTTGTAGAGTATCACCCAAGCTAATGGAACAGCTACAACAAACGATACCAACAAAACTTTCAAGTATCTGCCACCCAGCAGCCAATAAAGGTCGCGCAGAGTTGCACCGTTCACCTTGCGGATAGCAATTTCTCGATATCGCCTGCGGATATCGAAAAGCGAAATACCGAACAGCCCCATGCACGACACCACGATGGCGATAAAGGCGAATACCGAATAGACCGTAGCTATCTTGCGGTCGTGGGCGTATTGGGCTTTCACCACATCCGAGAGCCAATCGTATTCGAACTCTTCGGTGCCGTAAATTTCTTTCACCGTCTTACGGAGGTAGTCCAACAATTCCTTTTCCTTGCCCGGCTGCACGGCGATGGAAAGCTTATCATTAACAAATTCCCGACTAACTACAAAAACTATAGGTTCTATCCCATCAGTCAGTTTGCCGAAATAACAATCTCCGACCACCGCACTTACCGGCATCAACTCCATACCACCGCTTACAATATTCCCGTCCGCGTCAAGAAATGTCCATAAAGGAGCTTCAGCCCTAACAAAAGCTTCATCACAACGAATGTAACCGAACGCTTTCATTGCTTTCTGATTTAATACAATCTCAGAACGAGTAATATCATCTATTTCGCTGGGAAGTTTCCCGTCAACCGTTTTCAATCCATAAAAACTGAAGAATTTCGGCGGAACAAATATTGTCCGCATAGATAGTACCGTATCTTTATCATTAATAATCTTCACTTGGACTCCACTATTGATTTCACCATACGAACAACTCAACCACAAATTTATATAAGGGCACTCGTCCAACGACTTTTTAAGTTCTTTGAGGCGTTCATTGCGCTTATTTCTATCGGAATACCAGTTATCTTTATACAAATTGGCTTCCAAGATTCCCGCAGTCCGGAATCCGGGAGGGGTATCCGTCAGAAAACGGAAATGACAATCGAAATAAACAGATAATATCAATAACAACACCGTAAAGACATACTGAATGCCCAAGAAAAGCACACGCGAAGTTATCGAATAACGCATACCGATATTCCGCATCGACTGAATGGGCAAACGATAACCGTATTTTACGTATGGATAAACAGAGGTAAGCAACGGCAATAACAACAAAATGCCCAATGATAACCAAACATCAAAAACCGTATAACTAATCTGTTCTCCTAACAGACACTCAACCGGAACAACGGTTATTTCTATCAGCAGCCATGCCACGAAAAGCGAAGCCAAAACCAACACAAAGTTTTCCAACCAAATCTCTCCTAAAAGCGACAAACGGCTTAGTCCCAATACCTTCTTAATGCCATACTCGCGTGAACGCTTCATCAACATCACCATATAAAGATTGACAAAGTTCAGAATGCCTACTGCCAACAGTAAAGCTACAACTCCAGACAAAATAAACAAATAAGAACTGTTGCCGTGATTCATCAATGATTTTTCCACAAAGGCTGAAGAATCCCAATAAAACTGTTTCCAAGGAATGAACTTATACCGCGTCAATCCCGAATACTCCGTTTCACGATACACGTTGCTCACTTGATTGATAGCATCCAGATCGATGCCCGGCAATACACGCAACAATTCAATACCCATCTGGCTCCACCTTTGCAAGCCATGAGAAACCAGCAAACCGAAACGCCAAGTCGTCTTACAAGAAGGAACATCAATCACCCCTCGCACAACCACTGTCTTCTCACCATAAACCAATACCTTCCCGATAGGATTCTCTTTCCCAAACAAACGTTCCGCAAAGTCACGGGTAAGAATAGCCGTGTCATCTCCGGGCATCTCAACCATTCCCGCCGTTACCGGATAGCTAAAGAACCGGAAAAATGCCGAATCCACAGCCAGCATATCAACGGTATAGGTCCGATTTCCGTAATCGATGCTCGCATTTTCTTCTGAAACTATCCGGCACCGTTCCGTTATATGTCCGTCAGCTATATAAACCGAATCCATATACATCATACTGCTCGGGATACATTTCCCATAAATCTCTCTCATCGGCAGCACCACCGTCTCGGGATGAATGCAATTAGCGTCCACCGTCAGTTCGCGGTGGATGTAACGAATCAGGATGATGCTGCAAGCCAGGCTGAACGCCAGCCCCAGCAAATTAATTATCGTGTACGAACGGGCACGCATCAGGAAGCGTACCGCCATTCTCAAATAATAAAGTGTTCTCATAAGCTATTTCAGTATCAATTCTTCTGCATCGCCAAAGTTATCATATCCTGTCGTTATAACCCAATCTCCGGGCTGCAAACCTTCGGTTATTTCGTATTGACGGGGATTTTGCCGGCTGATGGTGATGGGCACCTTCACTGCACGGGCGCGGTCGGCATTCAGTTTGAATATCCAGTCGCCTCCCGTCTGCTGATAGAAATTGCCACGTGGGATGACCACTGCATTTTCGGGTTGCCCCAACTCAATCTGCACGCGGAAACTCTTGCCCAAGCGTACATTGTCGGGCATCTCGCCCGTAAAGACCAAATCGACATCAAACGTGCGGTCTTTCACCTCGGGCACCACCTTGCTTACCCGCAACGGATAACGCTTGCCCTGATAAGTGACCGAAGCCGGAAGCCCTGTCGTCACACGGTCGATGTAATATTCGCTGAGCGAAGCGTGTATCTTGAACTGATCCATCACCTTCACTTCGGCTATATTCTCGCCCGAAGCCACTTGCTGTCCGGGAGTTACCTTTACGAAACTCAATTGCCCATCGACCGGCGCACGCACTACCAAGTCTTCCGTCCGGCGCACGGAGCGTTCCCATTTCTTCCGCTCCCGTTCCCGGTCGTTCAGCAATAATTCCTTACGGATAACCGTCATTGCCGAATCGCTTTTCAGGCTTTGCAATTTCAGCCGTGTAGACTCTGTTTTATAACGATATTCATCGGCGGACACTTCCAGCTGCGCCTTGCTGCGGATGCCCATCTTATATTCTTCCTCTTCCAAGGCGAAACTCTTGCGGATTTTGTTCAGTTCGTATTCCGCCTCCAATGCCTGTTGCTTCAGTGTCAATGTCTTCTGCTCCATTTCTATCGCCTTTTCCTCGTAAGAGATGCGTTGCTTCTCCCACTCGTCCCGCTGGTCTTCCAAGTCGCGCATCAAGTCGGGATTGGTCAAGGTCAGGATGGTGTCGCCCTGCTTCATCAGGCTTCCTTCTTCCGCCACTATGCGCTCCACATTCCCACTCTCGCGCACGTTGACCATCAATGTCAATATGGGGTGCACCACTCCTTCCACATCCACATATTCCATAAAATCATCGTTCTTCACTTCCGCCAGTTGCACCGATTCGGTATCTATACGCAACTTCTGCGGTCCGGAAGCAAGCGCAGCCACGTAAACAAGTCCGGCAACCAGCACCGCCCCTGCCGCTATGCGGTAGCGATAACGCACGTACCAGGGCTTTTTCTCTAATTTTATATCCATGTCTTCAGTTAATAGTTAACAGTTAATAATGAACAGCTGGGTCCTCACCACAGATTTCCTATATTTCCGGCAAAGTTTCCGCAAGCGGGCAATTGCGCTCGAAATCGTATTGCGTCATGCTGCGCAGGCCGTAATAAAGCGTCCAATACGTCTTCATCGCCTCGATGTGGTTCCGCTTTGCCGTATCTTTCTCGGAGATAGCGGCATTCAAGTCGAGGATGGTGGACTTCCCCATCAGATACAACCGAAGCGCCACCTCGTAACGTCTTCGGGCGGTTTCATCGGTCCGTGCAGCCACTTCCACCTGACGGGCTTGCAGATTGAACTGGCGCACCATTTTCCGCACATTCAGTTCGAAATCGTTCATGCCTTGCTCCGCCTGTGTATTGACCAAATCGATGTTCGATTTTGCCACACGCACCTTTCCGCGCCCACGTCCCCAGTCAAGAATAGGAATCACCAACGAAAGGCTGACATATTGCTGGTCGAGCGGCTCACGCCAAGAATCTTTCAACCTGTCTGCCGTCTGCGACAAACCGAACTGCAAATACAAGTCGGCCTTCAGTCCACGGTTTGCCCGCGCCTGCGCCAACTGGCTCTTGCTTTCCAGCTTCAACCTGCGATACATATCCGGTTCGGGGCTATGCAGGTATGCCTCTTCCAGCGCGCGTCCTAACGGCACCTCGAAACGGGGAACCTGACCGCCCGTAATGACCTCTACTTCCGTTTCTTCACGGATGCCCAAAAACGAACGGAAAGTCAGCATGGCATCCTCCACTTCTATCCGCGCCTTCATCATATTGGTTTCCTCGTTCAGCTTGTTCACTTCCAACTGCAACATTTCGTTTTCGGTAATGCTGCCTATATTATACCGTCCGCGGGCATAGCGGTAAAGGGTGTCCGCCGAAGCATAATTCGATTGCGCGATATCCAGGTTTGCCTGTGCCGTAGCCAGTTCGTAAAACAATTCGCACGTCTTCGAAGCGATAAGCTCCAATGTCTCGGCATACGATTTCTTCGCTTCAAGAAAGCGCACCGGCTCAATCCGGCGGTCCCATTTCAGCGAGTTATAACCGAAAAGCGACTGCTGGTAACCGATGGTCACCGGATTGGTATTATACGAAGCGATATGATTCTCCAACTCGTCCATCCGCTGCGAGGAAGTCTGCACAAACAAGTTGCCTCCCGTAAACCACACGTTCTGGCTGACCTGTATTCCCAAATCGGTAATCAACTGATTCTGGCGCAAGAACTGTTCCGTTCCGTCGGGCTGCGTCACCCGGTTGATTTGCCTGTTCAGGTAAGGAGAGGAAACCAGATTCACTTCCGGCAAATAGTTCGCCCGAAAGGAACGGTAGCTCCAATATGCCGCCCGATAGGTATGGGCAGCCGCCTGTGCCTCGGGCGAATGTGCCTGTGCTATCCGAATGGCTTCGTCTAACGTCAGCTTTTCGGCATGAGCCACAATCGACCAAACGAACATCAAACCTATTATCAAACAATATCCTTTCATTTTTATCTATTTAATTATATGCTAATATATGTCCAGTACGATAAATGTCTGCTACGGATGACTCAGATACAGTCCTGAATGAGTCGACAAAACACGTTACGTACCTTTATCATTCATCCTCCAATTCCTTCACTGCATTCAGGTTTCCGTTTAGGTCATATTCTCGATGCAGACGGCATCCTTTTATGGTTTTCGTCCCAAAACCGTACGTTCTTGGTACGGAAACCGTATGTTTTTGGTTCGGAAACCGTACGGTTTTGGGACGGAGAACGTAAAAGGAAGACGGCTTGAAACAGATTTTGGACTATTCAATCAAACATTGGTTCATAGCCTGCCAAACAAATTTACCGGAGAAAACCAAAACAGTCTGTCAATCTATTACAGATTCCGAGTCCTCCAACCACAATGGAACAATCAAATACCATGCCACAGCAACAAACCATTGCATACAAGCCAATTAGCCAATCAAGTGCCCGCCTCTACCTGTGCGGAATCACACAAAAATCGTGCGGAAACGCACATACAACACATACTAAAAATGCGTATCTTTGTCCCAAGACAACAAGCACATGATGGAAGAAAAAGGAAAAATACTGATTATAGACGATAACGAAGATGTGCTCTTCGCACTCAACCTGCTGCTGGAGCCTTATATGGAAAAGATAAAAGTGACTACACAACCGTCGCGCATCGAACATTTCATGACGACCTTTCACCCCGATGTCATCCTGCTCGACATGAACTTCCGGCGCGATGCCATCAGCGGGCAAGAAGGCTTCGACTGCTTGAGCCGGATTCTGAAAACCGACCCGCAAGCGGTAGTGGTATTCATGACTGCCTACGCCGACACCGACAAAGCGGTAAAAGCCATCAAGGAAGGAGCCACCGATTTCGTTTCGAAGCCCTGGGAGAAAGAAAAACTACTTGCTACCCTCTCGTCGGCACTGAAACTCAGCCGCTCACGCAAAGAAGTGGGAAAACTGCAAACCCAAATGCTTGCCTTGAAAGCTGATGAACACCTGCCCAAACTTATCGGCAACTCTCCTGCCATGCAAAAGGTGAAAGAAACCATCTTCAAGCTCTCGGATACCGATGCCAACATCTTGGTTTTAGGCGAAAACGGTACTGGAAAAGACCTCGTGGCACGGATGCTGAAACATTTTTCCCCACGCCAGGATGCGGCATTTGTCACCATCGACTTGGGAAGCATCCCCGAACAACTCTTCGAAAGCGAATTGTTCGGCTACGAGAAAGGAGCCTTTACCGATGCACGCAAATCGAAACCCGGACGAATGGAAATCGCATCGGGCGGCACACTCTTCCTGGACGAAATAGGCAACCTCACCCTTCCCATGCAGGCCAAACTGCTGACCGCCATCGAGAAACGGCAAATCGTCCGGCTGGGAGCCGTAGAAGCGACCCCTATCGACGTGCGGCTGATTTGCGCCACCAATGCCGACCTGCATAAACGGGTGACAGAAGGCAGCTTCCGCCAAGACCTGCTTTACCGCATCAATACCATAGAGTTGCGCATTCCCCCGTTAAGGGAAAGAGGCGAAGACATCTTGCTACTGGCAGAGCACTTCCTTGCCAAATACAACCGGAAATACCACAAAGAAGCCAAAGGGTTGACACGGGAAGCGAAAAACAAACTATTGAAATACACCTGGCCCGGCAATGTGCGCGAACTGCAACACACCTTGGAACGTGCCGTAATCCTGAGCGACAACAACCTGCTTCGTCCCAACGACTTCCTGTTTCCTACTCCTACGGAAAGAAACGAAGAAGAAGAGACGCAAGAATTGAATTTGGAGAAATTGGAACGCAAAGCCATCGAACAAGCCTTACGGGCAAGCAACGGGAACATGAGCCGTGCGGCAGAACTGTTGGGCATCACCCGCTTCGCCCTATATCGGAAAATGGAGAAATTAGATTTATGAGCCATGAGAAACTATGCGCTTTCCCTCATCACACACGTAACGTGCATTACGTTGCTTGCCATAGCAGGTGCTTTCGCCGTCCTCTCTCATCTATGGTTTTGTACTACGGCTTGCGGAGTAATCATCTTCGGCATCTGCATCAGCCTCTACCGCATGCAGACCCGTCAGACCACCATGATGCAGCGAATCGTGGAATGCATGAAGAACAACGACTTGTCGCAATTGGCATACGCTCCATTCAACAACCGGGATATGCAACGGCTGGCTTCCGATATGTCGGAAGCTCTGAAAAACATCCATACCCATTTGGACGAAGAAGAAGCTAAACACCAATACTATGAAAACCTGCTGAACCAAGTGGACACCGCCGTTATCGTCTGTCATCCCAACGGACTAATCGACTGGATGAACCAAGCGGCACAACAGATGTTGGATAACCATAACAGGCTGCCCGAAGAAATCCGCTCGGCACTAAGCAACAAACAAGCTGTCGCACGCCTGCCGCATTCTTCCCATCCGGTCGAAGTTGCCTTATCTGCTACCCAAATCCAACAAAAAGGAAAAGAGTATTGGTTGGTCAGCCTAAAAAACATACACACGGTAGTGGAACATACCGAAATGGAAGCCTGGCAAAAACTCATCCGGGTACTGACCCACGAGATTATGAACTCCATCACCCCCATCATTTCATTGGCCGAAACGTTAAGCGAACGAAGCGAAGCCGACGCAGACACACACGCTTCCAAACAAATGAAGCAAGGACTGCAAATCATCCATCGCAGGAGCAAAAGCCTATTGGAATTCGTAGAAAACTACCGGAAACTGACCCGCATTGCCCCGCCGGTAAAAAGCGACATCCCGGTGAAAGACTTTTTCGAAGACCTGAGACAATTATTCGCAGACCCACGAATCATCTTCAACAGTCCCGATATGCCCTTACGCTGGAAAGCCGACAGGGGACAAATGGAACAAGTGTTCATCAACTTGATAAAGAATGCGCAAGAAGCCTGTTCCGATAATCCGTCGGCCCGCATCAGTGTATGTGCCCACACAACCGATGAACAATGGGAATTTACCGTTACAGACAATGGAGAAGGTATGCTTCCCGAAGTGACCGGACGGATTTTCTTGCCATTCTTCACCACCAAACCGGGCGGCTCAGGCATCGGACTGGCGTTGTGCAAACAAATCACCGTATTACACGGCGGGCAAATAAGCGTTACTACGGAACCCGAGAAAGGAAGCCGCTTCACGCTTACTTTTCCAATGTAAACTGCCCTTTATGACGGGTTTGATGTCCATACGCAATGGCATGTCTGGGACAATGATGGTAACAAGCCAGACACATCGCACAATGCTCGCCCCACTGCGGAGTCCCTCCCGCCAGACGGATGTTATGCAACGGGCAGACTTGCTCGCACTTGCCACACGAAATGCAAGCACCGGTCACCCGAAAAGCACGGGAAGACATCAGGAAACGCCTGAAAAGCGGACGCAGGACATACGTCTTTAACCAAGGAAAACTACCTTCATAGCAACCAAATCCTTTTTCCCGCTTCTGTAGACAAGAATAGATTTCTCCTACCCGCATGCGTGCTTCACGCAATTTACGGAAAGCAAGTCCTTCCGAATCGACATCAAAACCCGGCAGGCAGACATACGTATTGGGCATCCATACGGAAAAACCAGCCACACACTCCCAGCCCCGTTCGGCAACGGCACGGATAAACACATCAGCCGTTTTACCCGCATCGTCTCCACAAGTACAAACAAAATACAAATAAGCAGGTTTCCGGCTAAATTGAACCGAACGCATCCACCGCAAAAACACATCGGGCGGTCCCCATGCATAAACAGGAAACACAAATCCCACCGCTTCAGTATCGCCTAATGTATACACTTGTGAGTCTTCCAAAACATCAGCCACACTCCACACCTTTTCTTGTAACAAATCACCTAATTGCAAAGCAACCCAACGAGAATTACCTGTTCCGGAAAAATAAAACAACATGATTGTAATGAATAGTGAATAATTAATAGTTAATAATGCATATTCAATAGACGGCAAGGATATCCACTGTTCAACCTTGAATCATAGAATAACCGACCTTTAAAAGAGCATAAAAGAAGAGCCGTACCCGAGGCGTGACGAAACTCCGATAGACAGGATTTGAGTGCTCACCTCCTTTGTAATCCACCGGCATAAATGCTACCCGAAGGCGTGGCCCGCCATTGGAGGATGAAGCGAAGTCTCGGTATTTCATATAATTTGATGAGTTTCCCGATTCTGCAAGTACGGCTCCATTTTTGTATGACAAATATAATGCTTTTATCTGAGTTTACAAAATAAATCCGCTATTTATTTACTTATTATTCGATTTACGGGGTACGATTTAATAGCAGAAAATGAAATAGAACACAGAGACACAAAGGCACAGAGTTTTTTAGAAGCTGTTTTGAATTTCTACAAAAAGTTTTTCTTGTCTTGATGTATTCGTTTTCGTGTGTGCTCAAATCATCACACGATAAATTCAAAACAGTTTCTTAATCGTACATTGAAAAATAAAAATGAATATCCGCATTTTACCTAATTGCCATGTAGGGGCGTATCGCATACGCCCGAAAACGTCCACGTAGATAAGTTGGCGCATCTGGACGTATGCAATCCACTACATTGGCTGTTTGCGGATATTCATAATAAATTATTTCTCCGTGTCTCCGTGCCTCTGTGTTCAATCAACTAAAAAAGGCAACCCTTTTGCAAGAGCTGCCTTTAAATAATCACTAAACTTTTATTGCATTAAGCGGCTTTCACTTTATCAACCACAGCCTTGAAAGCTTCAGGATGATTCATAGCTAAGTCGGCCAATACCTTACGGTTGATTTCAATACCAGCTTTGTGCAATGCACCCATCAACTGAGAGTAATTCATGCCTTCCAAGCGAGCGGCAGCATTGATACGCTGAATCCACAAAGCACGGAAGTTACGTTTTTTATTCTTACGGTCGCGGTATGCATACAACAAACCTTTTTCCCATGTATTCTTGGCAACGGTCCAAACATTTTTTCTCGCACCAAAATAACCTCTGGTTAACTTTAAAATTTTCTTTCTTTTTGCTCTTGAAGCAACGTGATTTACTGATCTTGGCATAGTTTTAATTCATTTTTGAATGTTAGCGCCGATGTTCCCCAACCGGACTTGAAGCTAATGCATTCGGTTAATAATTTTAAATGATAAGTTTACGCTTTCCAGAAGATTAACGCAAGCAAAGCAATTCTTTTACTGAGGTCAAGTTTGAGCTATGAACCAAACCCATCTTACACAAGTTTCTCTTTTGCTTTTTCGTCTTCTTAGTCAGAATATGACTATGATAAGCGTGCTTTCTCTTAATTTTACCCGTTCCGGTAAGAGCGAATCTTTTTTTGGCACCGGAGTTAGTCTTTACTTTTGGCATCTTGTTTAATTTTTAATTATTATTATTAACTGTGGCAACGCACTATACCGGCACGTTACGCACTTTTTCATTCTTTGTCGGCAGCTTCCTTTTTCGGTTCTTCCGCTTTAGGAGCTTCAGGCTTCGGAGCGGCTTTCTTCGCGCTTCCGGGCTTCTTAGGAGCCAACGCAATGGTCATACGTTTGCCTTCGAGCAACGGCATCTGTTCTACTTTCGCATACTCTTCCAAATCGTTGGCAAACCGCAGTAACAGCACTTCGCCTTGTTCTTTAAATAGGATAGAACGTCCTTTGAAGAACACGTATGCCTTTACCTTATCACCTCCTTGCAAAAAGCCAATGGCGTGTTTCAGCTTGAAATTATAATCGTGGTCATCGGTCTGAGGTCCGAACCGGATTTCTTTCACATTGACTTTCACTTGCTTTGCTTTCTGTTCCTTGGCGCGTTTCTTCTGTTGGTAAAGAAACTTAGAATAATCAATAATTCTACAAACGGGAGGAACAGCATTGGGTGAAATTTCTACCAAATCAGCATCATGTTCTTCAGCCAACCGCAAAGCTTGCGCTATCGGATAAACAGCCGATTCAATATTGTCGCCCACAATACGGACTTCTTTGGCACGAATCTGTTCGTTGATTCGATGTTGCCCTTTTAAATTGTCATTCTTCATTCAAATACTTGTATTCCTTTGTTTGCTTTTAAATTATATATAGTAATTATTGTTATTCCTGTTTGCATACCAACCTAAAAGGCCACTTTTGCAAAACGGTGGCAAAGTTACCACTTATTTATCATATTATGAACTTCTTCCGCAATATTTTTTGCAAATTCTTCGATTTTTACCGTTCCTTTATCGCCTTCACCCTGCTTGCGGACTGAAACTTCACCGTTTGCGGCTTCTTTTTCACCCACAACCAGCATGTAAGGGATATGCTTCAATTCGGTATCACGAATCTTACGCCCAATCTTTTCGTTACGATCATCAACCAACGCACGGATGTCGTATTTCTTCAATTCCAGACGTACCTGATCCGCATAGTCGTTGAACTTCTCTGAAATCGGAAGGACAGCTACTTGGTCGGGAGTCAGCCACAACGGGAACTTACCTGCCGTATGCTCAATCAAGACCGCGACAAAACGTTCCATAGAGCCGAACGGCGCACGGTGAATCATGACCGGACGATGTTTCTGGTTATCGGCACCCATATATTCCAACTGGAAGCGTTCGGGCAAGTTATAATCCACTTGAATGGTACCCAATTGCCAACGGCGTCCGATAGCGTCTTTCACCATAAAGTCGAGCTTCGGACCGTAGAATGCGGCTTCACCATATTCTACCTTTGCTTTCAAGCCTTTTTCCTGGCAAGCTTCCACGATAGCCTGTTCTGCCTTTTCCCAATTCTCATCGCTACCGATGTATTTCTCGCGGTTCACTTTGTCACGCAAGGAAATCTGCGCTTCGAAGTTCTCGAAATTCATCGATTTGAATACGATAGAGATAATATCCATTACCCGCAAGAACTCGTCTTTTACCTGATCGGGACGACAGAAAATGTGCGCGTCATCCTGTGTAAAGCTACGCACACGGGTCAATCCGTGCAACTCACCGCTCTGCTCGTAACGGCAAACCGTACCGAACTCGGCAATACGCAAAGGCAGGTCACGGTACGAACGCGGGCTGTTACGGTAAATCATACAGTGGTGAGGGCAGTTCATCGGTTTCAGGAAGTATTCTTCTCCCTCTTCCGGTGTATGGATAGGCTGGAACGAATCCTTGCCATATTTAGCATAGTGACCCGAAGTCACATACAGCATCTTATTGCCGATAGGCGGACACATGACTTCCTGATAATCGTAACGAGCCTGGATGCGGCGCAAGAAATCTTGCAGGCGGATACGCAAAGCCGTACCTTTGGGCAACCACATCGGGAGTCCCTTGCCTACCATGTCCGAGAACATGAACAAATCCATTTCCTTACCAATCTTGCGGTGGTCGCGTTTCTTGGCTTCTTCCAGCATGGTCAGGTATTCGTCCAGCATTTTCTTCTTCGGGAAAGTGATACCGTAGATACGGGTCATCTGCTTGCGGTCTTCCTGGCCTCTCCAGTAAGCGCCGGCTACCGACAACAGCTTGATAGCTTTAATGGGAGCGGTAGAAGGCAAGTGCGGGCCGCGGCACAAGTCGGTAAACGCGCCTTGCGTATAAGTAGTGATATGTCCGTCTTCCAATTCGGAAATCAGTTCGCACTTATACATTTCGCCTCTTTCGCCGAACTTCTTCAACGCATCTTCCTTCGAAATGTTTTCACGTACCAACGTTTCCTTGCGTGCAGCCAGTTCTATCATCTTCTGCTCAATAGCGGGCAGGTCGCTTTCCTTTATCACCACACCGTCTCCCGGGTCTACATCATAATAGAAACCGTTCTCGATGGCAGGGCCGATGCCAAACTGGATTCCCGGATAAAGCTCCTGCAAGGCTTCAGCCAACAAGTGGGCACTGGTATGCCAGAAAGCATGCTTGCCTTGTTCATCATCCCATTTATAGAGAACCACACTCGCGTCTTCGTTTATGGGTCTCGTCAAATCAATCGTTTCGCCATTTACACCACAAGCCAACACGTCTTGCGCCAGACGAGAACTGATACTTTCTGCAATCTGCAGACCAGTAACTCCTTCGTTATACTCGCGAACAGAGCCATCAGGAAAAGTTATCTTAATCATAGTCTTTTATGTTTGTCTTTTTATTGAGTCGCAAAAATAAACAAAACTTTTTAATTATCCGTATCTGTTGCCTGATTAATTTATCAAACACAGAGACACAGAGGCACAGAGCTTTTCATTTTTGTAACACAGAACGACTTTTCTCTGTGCCTCCGTGCCTCTGTGTTCAATAAAAAATTAATCTTCCTTCACCGAAGTGAAACGCTTCAGCACGCTGTATGCCGAGAAGATACCCAGCTCGCCCGCCTTGCTCAAGTCTTGCACCCCTTCCTTGTTATTTCCTAAGAACACATTGGTAAGCCCACGGTTATAATATGCATCCGAGAAACGTGAGTCAAGCTCGATGGCCTTGTTATAATCCACCAACGCCGCCCGGTAATCTTTCATCACGGCATAAATATTACCTCTATTATAATAAGCATACACAAAATCGGGAGCCAACTGGATTACCTTATCCAAGTCGTCACGCACCATGGCGTAATCCAGGGCACGCACCTGCAACTTCTTGTCTTCATTCTGCTCTATCTCATAACCGGTATCCCGCTTGCGGTATTCTATTTGCTTGTAATGAATCGCCGCACGCATGAAATAAGCCGGGAAAAAGTCCGGTGCTTTCTCTATGGCCCGATTCAAGTCCTCCAGCGCATTATCGAAATCCTGCACCAAATAGAAATCAAGGGCGCGGGCAAAATAATGCAAAACGTTTTCCGGTTCGTCCACAATCTTCTCGCTTTCGGCGTCAATCGATGCGAAATGTTGCTTGACTTGCTCTTCCGTAAGCGATGCTTCATTGTTGGTAATCAGCAATGGATGGGGCAAGACATGACGGTTGTTCAAGTCATCCACATACTTGGAATAATTGATTTGGCGCTTCACCTCCTCCTGCCGTTCGTAATAGCTCAGCACGAACATCGGCTGGGGAAGGATGGTGATGTTGCGGTCCTGCACCCGTCCGCGGTAATCGGTCTTATACTTCGAACGTTCTTCGTCACTATCGGCTACAATGATTTTCCGGTAATTGTTCATGTTCTTATCCGACTTCTTACGAGTCTTGTCTGCCGATGCGGTCTGGCGTGACGTTTTCCCGTTCTGCATATCCAGTTGGGCTTGCAGCACTTTCATCTCATCCTGACTTGCTCCTTTCAGGTCGCCCACCTTCTTACGTGCTTCCGCCCGATACTGATAACCAGCCAGGAAATTGGGATATTCTTCCAATACCGAAGTATAATCGCTGATAGCTCCGGCATAATCACCGGTCTTGTCACGCAACAAGCCGCGGTTGAACACCGCCATCAAGTTATCCGGCTCAATCTGAAGCACAAAGTCGAAATCCTCGATGGCACGGTTATCGTCCCCTACCTGGGCACGGAGCAGACCCCGGTTGTAATGCCCGATGAAATTATTCTTGTCGATATCAAGCGCCAAATCATAATCGCTCATCGCCCCGCGCAAGTTGTTCTGGTAATAGCGTGCCAGCGCACGGTTGATATACAAACCCGCATTGCGCACCGAAAGGCGGATGGCCTCGGTCAGGTCGCTTTCGGCATCGGCATACTTGCTCCGCTGAAGGAAAATCATACCGCGCGAAGCCCATGTATCGGCATTATAACGGTCCATCTCGATAGCCCGGTCGGCATCCGCCATGGCTTGGAGCGTATCTTTTTGCTTGAGGGAGACCTCTGTACGCATCAGGTAAGCATCGATGTAGCGGGGCGCAATCCGAATCAAGGTATCCAAATCGGCTTTCGCTTCCTTGTAATCCTCACTCCGCATCCGCGATAAAGCCAGGTTATGCCACAAGCTCGTATTCTCCGGGTCGAACGTCAACGCTTTCTCGTAATCCTGTATGGCACCCTTGTAATTTTCTTGCTGGATGCGCGCGATGCCTCTCACCTGATAGGTGTTGGGCACATACGGGTTGCGCTCAATCGACTCCGTACAATCGGCTTCAGCACCTTGGAAGTCATCCAGGTTGAGTTTTGCCAGCCCCCGATAGAAATAAGGCTCCGCCAGGTAAGGCTTGGCATTGATGACTTGATTGAAATATTGGATAGAAAGGACATAGTCCTCAAAATAAAGCGCGTTTTTCCCGATGGTCATCACCCGGTCTGTATTAATCTGCGCACCGACTATCATCGGGAAAAACACACCTATATATAATATGTATAGAAACTTCCGGATCATCTGATTGTTTTCACCTTGTAAGAACAACGAGCCTTGCCTTTCAACATGGCGTTGAGCTTGCCTTTAATCATCTGCTTGCGAAGGGCAGACAAATGGTCGATGAACATTGTCCCCTCCAAATGGTCGAACTCGTGTTGCATGACACGTGCCAGATACCCTTCTACCCATTCGTCGTGCGGATTCATTTCCTCGTCAAGGTAGGTCACGTGAACCCGGTCGGGACGTTTCACGCTTTCATGGATGCCCGGAAGACTCAGGCAACCTTCGTCCATCGACACGAGATTGTCGCCCGTTTCAATGATATGCGGATTGATGTAAGCATGACGGAAATCCTTGAACTCAGGAAAATCGTCCGACAATACATCCAGGTTAATCACCACTACCCGGATGGGCAAGCCTACCTGAGGAGCCGCAAGCCCTACCCCATCGGCACGGTCCATGGTTTCAAACATATTCTGAATCAGTTCTTTCAAGTTCGGATAATCCGGCGTAATGTCTTTCGCCTCCTCACGGAGCACCGGTTGTCCGTATACGTAAATAGGTAAAATCATAATCTATATTCCTTTATTTATATTTTTTCGATTCCAAATAAGACTGCAAAATAATCGTGGCACTGATTTCGTCCACCAAAGCCTTGTTCTGCCTGTCTTTTTTCTTCAGCCCTCCGGCAAGCATCGCCTGATGCGCCAACACGGAAGTAAAACGCTCGTCATAGAGTTCGACCGGCATATCGGGAAGCACCTTCCTCAGCCTGTTCACAAAAGGGACGATACGTTTCATGTTCTCCGAATCCTCGTTGTTCATCTGCTTGGGGTGCCCGATAACGATACGCTCCACCTTTTCTTGCCGAAGATAGCCCAGCAAGAAATCCATCAGTTCGTGCGTAGGTACGGTGGTCAGCCCGTTCGCGATAATCTGCATGGGATCGGTCACCGCAATGCCCGTCCGCTTTTTTCCGTAATCAATTGCCAATATTCTGCTCATAATCGGCGCAAAAATACGAATTTATTCTGTATACTTCTCTATATAAAACTTAAAAAGATGGCGGAAGCACGGATTTATTTAATATAAAACGAACTACGCATATAAGTGGATGGCCCGGCGCAACTATCTGCACCGGGCCATCCACTTATATGCGTTTCTTCGTCAATATACCAAGCATACGTTGTCCACCCAAATCGTATTGCCCGGCGAGCCGACATACGCTCCTCCCAGGCTGGAGGTGAACTGCACAATCAGGTGGGTAGGCTTCTCGTCGGGAGCCGCCCAGCCGTTCTCCTGAATCAGCTGGCTTTCTCCCTTGCTATTGCGTGCGTGATAATTTCCCACGCCCAGCCTCATCAGTTCGGCATTGTAATAAGCGGTATGCGAAATATCCCCGTAATGGATTTCATACGTTGCCCCGTTGTGCCAGTCCGAATTTTTGTCATAACGCACCACCGCTGTGCCGACACGTTTGGCTATGATATTCCCGTCCTTGTCCTCGGTCCGTTTCTGGAGGAGACAAGTCATGATGGCGCAATCCTGTCCCTGCACAGTGCTTTTCCGGCTGAATCCCGTCTGGCGGATGCGGTTTGGCTCGCCCGACATCTTTACCTTATAATCATAGCGCACGGCTTTGGGGCGCGACGTGAAAGGCACTCCGATATTCAGGTTCTTCTCCCCTTCCTTGGTTCCGGTAATCGGTTCTTTCATGTCTCCCAAGAACATGGAACCCGAAGCGAGCACGGTGATATTGATAAAACCCAACGCCTTGACGCTCTCGATATGGGTTTCCAGCTTGGCACAATATCCGTTGCCCCGGCGTTCGGGATATACGCTGGTATTGGTCTTGACAATTCCCATCACCTTTGCCATCACGTTCGAAGTTCCCCAAGGTGAACCTCCCTTATTTACATAAGGTATGTTACCGTCTATCTCCTGCGTCGGCCCCACCTCATAAAGCAGCTTTGTTTCGCCTCCGATAATGCCCGACTCATGGATTTTCCGCGTAATCCATTGGTCCATGTCTCCATATTTAATAGGAACCACCCGCTCTTGCGCGTTCATAAAAAAAGGGAATGCCATTGCCAGCACCCCGAACAATCCTTTCATCTTCATGTATTGTCTGCTTTAATATTTGCGGCAAAGTTACAAAAAAAAGCGATAGCCCACAGGCTACCGCTCTAAATCTGCGTTTTCGGATAATATTTCCTGCTTATTTACAAGTCGTCATTTTGCGTACAGCAACCATGCTCCCTGAAAATCCTTATTATTAGGATATTTCGCCTTGAAAGCATCGCGGGCAGCAGAGGCTTCTTCGTGTGTGTCATACGACTCTACAATCACACGGTATGTATTTTTCTCCGCATTGTATACCACCTTTGCATTATAGCCTTCGCCATCCATCCGGCTCTTCAGCCCGTCGGCATTCGCCTTTATGCCGAAGCTTCCGCATACTACGCTATATGCCTTCAGCCCGTCGCCCGAAACCAGTTCTACTTTCTCTTCACGTACCGGAGCCGTGGTGGTGACAGGAGCGGAAGTAACGGGAGCGGTCGTAACAGGAGCAACCGGAGCAACCGTTTCTACCGGAGTCTCATTGGCTGTAGCGGCTTCTGCCAATTCTTGTTGTTTTGCTTTTTCATAAGCCTTCTTATAAGCGCTTTCGCTTGACTTACAGGATGAGAATGCCAATACCATACACAATCCCATTCCCAATACTACGACTTTTTTCATTTGTCTCAATTTTATTGATATTACTTTTTCGTTCTATCGCTTTAATTTTAGATGCAAAAATAGCAATATCTCCCTACCTTTTCTATTAAAATCTGTTAATATTGAAGGCGGATACATTTTTTGTCAAATATTTCCCCCTAAAATGATACACTTTTATCATATTTTTCTTAGATTTGTCATCGTAATAACTAAAAACCATATTTGACATGAAAGCATTAAACGTAGTAGCTGCATTCTTGGGCGGTATTGCCATAGGAGCAGTAGCAGGAATTTTATTCGCACCGGAGAAAGGTACCGATACTCGTAACAAAATCGCTGAAGTATTACGTAAGAAAGGTATCCGCTTGAGCCGCGAAGAAATGGATGACTTGGCAGACCAAATCGCATCGGAAGTAAAAGATGCGAACTAATCCAAGTGCCAACTCCCCAAAGGCGTGTCTGTAGGAATGTGAACAATGACTCTTCCTATCGGACACGCCCTCCTTTCATTTAAACCCCGAAAATTATGTTCGCCAACGACAAAAGCATCGATAATCTACAAGACTTGTTCCAGGAATTCCGGAAATACCTCGAACTGCAAGGCCAGTACCTCCGGTTTGAAGTCATAGAAAAGCTCACCATCCTGCTTTCTACGCTCGTATTGATTTTCATCCTGATTATCGTAGGAGTAATGGCACTCTTCTATTTCTCGTTCATGCTGGTATACATGCTTGCCATGACTACCGGAAGTTTCGCGGCCGGTTATGCCATTATCGGAACCGCGCTGATCCTGATAGGCTTGCTCATCTACCATTTCCGCGCCACGCTCATCTTCCAGCCGATGGTCAATTTCCTGGCACGGTTGTTTCTTGACGATTCAAACAAACCCAAACAATGAATACACCACAAACTTACTATACCCTTGAAATGATCCGCCAGCAACGGTTAGACAAGAAAGCGGAAATCCTTCAGTCGAAACAACGGATGTACCAGCTTGCGCACCAGCTTTTCAACCCTCCCCAAAGCAAAAACAAGTTCGAAGGGATGATGCAACACGTCAATATGGGCATCGCCGCATACGACGGAGTAATGACTGGCATAAAAGTGTTACGGCGCATACGCACTTTCTTCGGAAGTAAAAAACGAAAATAACCTTTTCTATATAATAAATATGTATATGAAGCTGAAACATCTTTTCACTACCCTGTTCTTTCTGTGCTGTACCCTCGCCATTACCGCACAAACCGATTCTACTTTCTACATAAAAGGCTCGATGGGACGCCTGGCGGCACATCTCCAGTTACCAGAACTGAAGGCCGGAGAGAAATGCCCGATGGTCATCCTTTGCCATGGATTTATAGGAAACATGGATAATCCGTTATTCGATACCATCAGTGCCAACCTGACAAAAACAGGCATAGGAGTAATCCGCTTCGATTTCAACGGGCACGGGGCAAGCGAAGGAGATTTCATCAACATGACCGTCCCCAATGAAATAGACGATGCCTTATCTGTTATAGCCTTCGTGCGCAACTTACCCCAAACTGCAAACATATCCTTACTGGGACACTCACAAGGCGGAGTCGTATCGGCTATGACGGCCGGCCAATTAGGTAAGGATGTCATCAAAAGCGTAGTACTGATGGCACCTGCCGCCGTATTACGCGATGATGCCTTACGGGGCAACACCATGGGAGCCATGTATGACCCGTGGCACGCACCCGAATTCGTCACAATGCCTTCCGGACACAAATTAGGCAGGGACTTTATCCAAACCGCCGTCACACTTCCTATCTATGAAACGGCACAAAAATACGAAGGTCCCGCCCTTATCCTGCACGGAATGGACGACCGGCTCGTGCCTTATACTTACGGTGAAAGATTCCATTATGTGATGAAACATAGCGAAATCATCCTGATACCGGGTGAAAACCACGGATTCGGTGCAAACCTCCCGTATGCGGCAACAACTGCTACCGGATGGTTAACTGATACATTGAAATAAATGAAACATTCTTACCTATAGAATATAACTTATGCAAAGTTCCTTTAAAGTTTCAGGCAAAGCAGATAAAGAGATTTGGATATAATACATAAAAAGTCTATATTTGCTTGCCAACTTTTAAGGAAAAACGATGAAACAAGTAAAATCATTAACCTCTATATCTCCCGAAACCAATTTTATCGCAGGTATCGACATGACCGGCAACATCAAGAAACTATTCGAGAACCCGGCACAGATGCCCGGATGCCTGTTTTTGCTTTGCCTGCGAGGAAGGTGCAACATTACCATCCACCTGAACAAATACGAATTCAAGAAAAACTTTATCGCCGTGATTTATCCGGACCAGTTTGTACAGATAACCGACCCGACCAACGAATGCCGCTTCGCCTTTGTCGGATTCTCTTCTACACTGATCCAACATCCTTTCCTGTTTTCGAACACCATCCAATACGCTCCAGCCATATTAGAAGAACCTATAACCGAGCTGGACCCGAAAACAGGAGAAGTATTCCGCGACTATTTCAAGGTATTAATCAAAGCCCAACACCTGAACAACACATTTGTAAGGGAAGAGCAACTTCCGCTCATCCTGACCGGACTGATCATCGAATTGGGAAACATCAAGAAACAAGAACCGGTTGCCACGACCTCACAACGCTATACACGAAGCCAAGAGATTGTGAAGGAACTGATACGCATCGTCATAGAAAACTATAAGACGGAACGGAACATTTCCTTTTATGCAGACAAGATGCACCTTTCCCCGCAACACTTGAGCACCACCATCAAGAAGACCACCGGAAGAACGCTGACCGACATCATATCGGCTTTCGTCATCAAAGACGCGCAAGCCAAACTGAAGTCCACCGAACTGACCATCCAAGAGATAGCCTACTCGCTGAACTTCCCCGACATCTCGTTCTTCGGAAAATACTTCAAGCGCTACACCGGCATGTCGCCCAAGCAATACCGGAATATGGAGTGAAGGTTTTCACCACAGATTACACGGATTTTTTTATCTTCAGCAGAGGTACAGGAGGAAACTTGACACAACCTATTACGCTGGATTTGCAAATCCAGCGTAACACTGAAATCCGGCGTGACAGAATCAGTCTGAATGCCGATATTAAAGGTGCTCTTAAACGCGTTGGTGAACAAATTTCAAAAACTTTTAAACAAACAAACTATCATGACTATCAAAAATCTTTCTTTCGTTTTATTGACGGCTTTAAGTCTTATATGGGCTGGTTGTGACAATGACGACACAACCGACGATACCTATGCGGATATAATTATGTTGGTGTCCGAAACAACCGTTTACGAACCTGTATGGGGTAGTGATACTCCGGTGGAACACATGTTGGTGAAAGAACAATCTGCTACTGAATGGCAACCACTTGTCATGGGTAGCATTGAAGGCTTTGAATACGTGCAAGGACATGCCTATGAGTTAAAGGTGCGCAAAACCACTCTTGCCAACCCGTCACAGGACGAAGCAAATTACACTTATCAGTTGCTGGAGGTAATAAGCGATACGCAGCCGGACACTCCAGTCGAACCCGGAGAGTGGCCTGAAGAAGCAAAGTTCAAGCTTAAAATGGTACAATTGAATTCGTTTATGAATTTGGATACACCGTTGGCAGCACCTTTTGATTTATTGACATTTAGGATATTTGACTATCAGGATGAATACACTCCTTTGGGTTATCCCGAGTTCCTGCAATATTACGATTCGATTGTGATGTCAACTCCGGTCATGCCCAATACCTATTGTGTCTATCAAAAGAAAACGGATGAGGGTAGTACGTCCGAAAAATTCACATCTCAATGGAGTTCCTATTTCTTTGAGAAAAACGATTTCCCGATAATTCTAAAAGGATACAAAGACGGTGATGTGAAATATGCGTTTCAGATGAAACAAATCATGCGTGAAAGGGATTTTCTTGGAATCGATTGGAAAAATGGAGGCATTACGCTTGCCAATCCGCAATCCCATGTCGTTTATTGCGTACTTGACACCCGTTATGAGTTCCTGTTGACCGACACCCAACTACGGAACAACATCCCTTTCGTGAAAATCAAAGTGGCATTTGCATCCGACCTTACTGATGCAGAGAATCTGAAAAGACAAGAAAACGGACTGCGCTGGTTGCTGGAAAAACATCTGGGATATAGAACTTTCGAGACTGTTGCTGACTTCAAAACATTGCTTGAAGATGCAAGCATCGTGGAAACCTATGGCAATGATACTACACGTGCAGCACTTCTTTATTTCGCGGGTGATGACTTTCATGAAGCATGTTATTATATAATCACCGAACCGAAATAATATCTTAAGTTTTGGACAGCGAATTGTTTAGTCAATAGATTGCAAACAGGCAAAAAGAAAATGCTTCATTTATCTTTTTGCCTGTTATATTTTACTATAAAACCATAAAAACCTTACGCCTGCCTATTTCCCACTATAACCTGTTCATTCCTTCCGTTTCACATAAACCCGATGAGGCGCACGCCCTTCGGCACCGATAACGCCAGCCTGCACCCACTTGTTCAGGTCTTGCCACGCCTTGTATTTCATCAGCCCGGTAAGGTTTCCGTATTCGGTGCGGGTAATGTAATCGTGAGTTTCCAAATACGATTGAAGTAAAGCCAGCCGTTCTTCCTCTGAATAGGCGGACGAACTTTGCTTTACTTTCTTCCACGCCGGAGCACGCTGCACATGTCCATGACATTGCTTCGAAAAACGTTTGGAGACAGTCATCTTCACTTTGTCGAAACGGATGGACTGGGCATGCACATCATTCTTGTCGTACACCTCCGTATCGGCTTTCAGCGAAACGGAAAGCGTTCCGATATTGCCTATCTGCACACGGTGGCCTTCCGAAAGCAGATGTGTAGCCCAATATTCTATTTCGTCCATCACGGCAAGAATATTCCCCTTGGTCAGTCCGGAATGGCCAGCTATCTTTTCGGCTAATTCGTTGAACGAAACGGTTTGATACGGAATCAGTTTCGGATAAAGACGTGGAGCCTCTCCGTCGTTTTCTTGGGAGGGCAAAGGCATAAAATCGTAAAGTGCACTCATACTAATGGGATTTTAAAAGGTTAACAATCTGTTTTGAATAACCTTCCTTTTATGGTTTCCGTCCCAAAACCATACGGTTTCCGAACCAAGAACGTATGGTTTCCGAACCAAAAACATACGGTTTTGGGACGGAAACCATAAAAGGAAGACGCACACAAAGATAATATAATCCGAAGGCGAAGTCAAGTGTTTCAGGGCTTTTCTGAAAACTATCTGGATATAACTTGCAAACGCACGGTGTATTTTGCACCCTTAGAACGCCAACTTCATCTATACCCTGGCATCCTTGCAGACAGAAATTGGTCATATCAGGAAAACGTCCTCCATGAACCAGACTGGACTTTCGGACTAAACTATCAGAAGCTGTTTTGAATTTATCGTGCGATGATTTGGGATGAGTTTTTGAGGCAT